>JAUHXW010000096.1 GCA_030426705.1 Gammaproteobacteria bacterium | reverse complement strand
GGCAAACCTTATGACAAAATTCTTTTGGATGTTCCTTGTAGTGCATCTGGTGTGGTGCGCAGGAACCCAGATATAAAACTGGCAAGAAAACCAGAACATTTAAAACACATCACTGCCTTGCAAGGTCAAATTCTCAATCGGATTGCACCCTTACTTAAACCAGGTGGTTTATTGCTTTATGTGACTTGTTCAGTATTTCGCTCCGAGAATGAACGCCAAATCAAAAAGTTTTTAACAGGCAATCACGACTTTTCTGAAATCAAATTGGATTATAATGAAGCCATTGAATGTTTGTATGGGGCACAAATCATCACCGGCACAGAACAAATGGATGGCTTTTATTATTGCTTGCTAAAGAAAAAATCATGAATGCAAAAAAAACTGGCTTGTTAATTGGTTTGCTGTGCTTGCTCAGTTTTTCATCTTTTGCTGCGAAGCTGCTCGACAGCGAACAACTTTTTACCAAGCAACAGTTGCTATTTAAACCCAGATTTGAACTAACCATTGCAGAAAAAATCATCGAAGCCATTAACAACGGCATTGCAGTGACTTTTGTGGTTCAGGCCAAATTAAATCAAGATGTGGAATGGTGGTTTGACAGCGTCATCAGCAACAAAATACAAACCTTCAAACTGCACTACTATTCAATGAGCAGAGTGTATCAACTGCACAACATCTCACGTGATAACACACAAAATTTTGTTTCTTTGGATTTATTACTGAAACAACTCAGTGAAGAAACTGAATTTGATTTTGACTTGAGTCAGGGTGGTGACTACATAGAGACCAGAATTTTTCTGGACAAGCAGGCATTGCCTTCTACCATGCAATTACCCACTGTCTTTGACCAGGACTGGAACATCAATTCCGATTGGCAAAAAATAGTCATTGAACAACCAAGCAAAACATCCAATGAATAAGTTGGCACGTTTTATTTTCAATAAAAACCTACCGATTCTGGCATTGGTCATCACCTTACTGGCTGCATTGTATTTATTGGGCACAGCGATTCAGGGTACAGAACAGTTTAACCGCATCTATATTTGGCTGTTTGCCGCTTCAGTTTTGGCGGTATTTATCCTGATTTTGATCATCATACAACGGATTGTTTGGCTGGTTATCAAACGCAAAAACCACGAACCCGGCATACAGCTGACTACCCGAATGGTGTTGATGTTTACCGGGTTATCATTGCCACCTGTCATAGTGGTTTATATGTTTTCTACCATGTTGGTCAATCAATACATAGACTCATGGTTTGATGTAGAAACTGATCAGGCATTTCAGGATGCCCTCACTTTGGGCAATACCTTTTTGGACACCCAAACCAGAACTCATTTAACCGAAGTTCGCAGTATGGCGTCAGAAATGGCCACTGTGGATCAGTTGAACCAAGCAATTTATCTTGATCGAATGCTGGATGATTCCAAAGCCATTTCATTGACATTATATGGCGCCAATGGCCAACTGATCAGCAGCAGCAACATCGACCCTTTGAATTTTGTACCTCCTACATTGCCACAAAACACATTCAATGAAGTGAATAACAACCGCGAATATGCACGGGTTGAACCTGCTGGTGAAACCAGCTTACAAATTCGGATTGTGCTGCCGTTGATTAACAATACTGCCATCAATGTGGGTCAGAAAAGGTACTTACAAGCTTTGTATCCCATTCCCGAAAGCTACAAACAACTGGCCTTAAACATAGAAACACAATACCACGATTACACCCAACAAACTTACCAGCGCCAACAGCTGAAAAGTACTTTCCTGATTATTTTATCGATAGTTTTACTGATCAGTGTGCTGCTTGCCATGTTGCGCGCTTTTTCTTCAGCCAGACGGCTGGTGGCGCCGATTAAGTTGCTGTCTGAAGCCACTCAGGACATCACCGAAGGTAAATTCAGCAGAGTCATTCCTGTTGATTCCGATGATGAACTGGGATTATTGGTACAGTCTTTCAATTCCATGTCCTCGCAAATTGCCACTTCCAGTGCGCTGGCTCATCGGGCACAAAGCGAAGCAGAGAATCAAAAAGCCTACCTTGAAAATGTGTTGTCACATTTAACCAGCGGCGTAATCAGTATTGACCAGGACTTTCTGATTAGACTGAACAACGATTCCACACAAAAAATATTACATCTGGGCAAAGTCAATTTGATCAACCGAAATATTGACTACCTGGGCATGAAAAATCCCACATTACAACCACTGGTTGAGCTGATTAAACAAAAAGTCAGTGACAAGACCAACTTTTGGCAACAGGAGGTTCTGATTGCCGAAGATTCTTTGCGTCGGGTACTACTGGTCCGAGGCAGTCAAATCAGCGAAAATGAAATTGAAGGTGGCGGGCATGTTATTGTGATTGACGACCAAACCATCATCAACCAGGCTCAAAGGGATGCCGCCTGGAGTGAAGTGGCTCGCAGGTTGGCTCATGAAGTTAAGAATCCATTGACTCCTATACAACTATCAGCAGAAAGGATGCACATGCGTTTTGCTGGCAAATTATCCAAGGAAGAAGACGAAATTCTCAATCGGGCGACCCAAACCATTATCTCACAAGTCGAAAATTTAAAAACCCTGGTCAACGCTTTTTCTGACTATGCCAAGCCACCAGAATTAAAAAAAGAATTGGGTGGCTTGAATAAACTGATTAATGAAGTCATAGACTTATACAGCCTGTCTCATCCTGGTATCATCTTTTCTCTGGACTTAATGACACCAGAACCCCAATTGTTGCTAGACAAAGGACGCATCACTCAGCTGCTCACCAATTTGATTAAAAATGCCCAGGAAAGTGTTGACTCAGGCGCGATCAACATTCAAATCAAAACTCAACACCAGGAAAATCAGCTGGATTTATTTATCATTGATAATGGCCATGGGTTTAAAGAAGAAATCATCGAACATGTTTTTGAACCTTATGAAACCACCAAACAAGGTGGTTCCGGATTGGGACTGGCTATTGTTAAAAAAATAGTCGAGGAACATGGAGGCAGCATCTCTGCACAAAACCTCGACAAGGGTGCTAAAATCGTCGTATCACTGCCACTTGCCTGAATAACTAAACCATAATCGTCATGTTAGAACAATTACAGAAAATGAAACAATTGCCACCGTTGACCATGAAGCAACGCGTGGCGCACCTGAAAAGTTTGGCAAAAAACATCAAGGCCAATGATGAAAAAATCATTAATGCTGTTTCCGCAGACTTTTCACATCGATGTGAGCAAGAATCACAAATGGCTGAAATCATGGTTTGTATTGATGAAATCAATCATGCATTAAAGCATATCAAGCAATGGACCCAAACCAAAACCTGGCACGCCAATTGGAAGTTCTACCCATCCAAATGTGCCATCTCCCCGCAACCCAAAGGGGTGGTCGGCATCATGGCTCCCTGGAACTACCCTTTCAACCTAGTCATAGAACCATTGGTCGCAGCCATCGCAGCGGGTAATCGGGTGATGGTCAAACCTTCTGAAATCACCCCAAAAACCGCGGCGGTGATTAAACAGTTGTTGTCAGATGTGTTCAGCGATGATGAGGTGCATGTGGTTTTGGGTGATGTGGAAGTTGCCAATGCATTCAGCAAATTACCCCTGGACCACATTTTATTTACCGGCTCTACCCAGGTAGGAAAAATAGTGATGCGCAATGCCAGCGAAAATCTGACTTCATTAACCCTCGAGCTGGGAGGCAAATCTCCAGTGCTGATAGATGATGATTACTCACTTAAAAAGGCTGCGCGCAGCATTGTTCAAGGTAAATGGTTCAATGCCGGACAAACCTGTATAGCGCCTGATTACATCATGGTCAGCAACAGTAAAAAATCTGATCTCATCCAAGCCATCAAACAACAGGTTGAACAATGCTACCCGGATTACAGTGACAATAAGGATTATTCAGCAGTGGTTAACCACAATCATTTTGAACGTCTTAACAAATTGCTTGAAGGACTTGAGCCTAGCCAAATCATTTCAATAGGTGATAAAGAAGGCACTGATCATTCACAAAAAATAGCACCAACCCTGGTGATCGATCCAAACAGTTCGCATCCTGTCATGCAACAAGAAATTTTTGGACCCATATTGCCAATTGTCACCATTGAAAACATAGATGCAGCGATTCAATTCATCAATGATCGCCCCAATCCCCTGACGCTGTATTTGTACAGCAACAACAAGCACAACATCAAAAAAGTACGGACTCAAACCCGTTCAGGCTCGCTGGCAATCAATGAAACATTGGTACACTTTGCTCAGGAAGGGTTGCCTTTTGGAGGCATAGGAGCCAGTGGCATGGGTAGCTATCATGGTTATCAGGGATTTGTCGCCATGAGCCACATGAAATCAATTTACTACCAATCAAGAATCAATTTTAATGGCATGGTCAGAGCCCCTTATTCGCAAATTAAAAAGAAAATTCTGAGCCTGCTCAGTTGAAAAAATATGCTTTACAATTTGTAAATGTATAAAATTGTTAAATTGGGTTAGAATAATGCTTCATAACAACAAGAAAACATGGGATGAAAGTTTTTATCTTAGAAGATGACCTTGATCAGGCTGAATTGGTTAAGCACTGGCTGGAAGAAGCGGGACACCAGTGTCAGCATTTTATCAATGGCAGGGATTTCATCGAAAAAATACCTTTTGAACAACCTGATTTATTGATTTTGGACTGGAATCTGCCGGGTATCAGTGGCCTTGAAATACTCAACTGGATTCGTTCCAGTGATTACAATGACCTGCCAGTCATTTTTGCCACCACCCGCGGACAAGATGAAGATCTGGTCAATGCTCTGGATCAAGGAGCTGATGATTACCTGGTCAAACCCATCAAAGAAATCGAATTAATTGCCAGAGCCAATGCCTTGCACAGGCGGCATAACCAGACCGCCAAAACTGAATTGATTTTTGACCCTTATACGTTCAACAGTAAGGAAGACAAGGTGACTTTTGAAGATGAAGAGGTCAAATTAACTTCCAAAGAATTTCAATTGGCTTATTATTTTTTCAATAACCCGGATCGTTTAATTGCCCGTGACTATTTGCTTGAGACCATATGGACCAAAAATTCATCGATATCGACCCGTACAGTCGATACCCATATCAGTCGCTTACGCAAAAAATTAAAACTTGATGGAACAACGGGCTGGAAATTGACTTCCGTATATCATAAAGGTTACAGACTTATTAAAGTTTAAAGAGAGGACAGCATTCATGTCGGAAAAAAATAACAATTCAGTCGATCAAATCAGAGACATCCTGTTTGGTGAACAAACCAAAAAAATTGAACAAAAATTTGCCAAACTGGAAGCAGACATCAACAAACAGTTCAGTGGTTTGACAGCGCAAATAGAGGCCATGAATAAACAGTTGGTCAGCAACATGAAAACGATTGAGAAGCAAGGGGCACAAAGCCTGTCTTCACTGCAAACTGACCACAGCGAACAAATGGCCAAAATAGAAGCCAGCCTCAACAATAAAATTATCGAGACAGAAGCCAGTATACTCAATGAATTACAACAGCGAGCCGATGAACTCGACCAAAACCTGACTCACAGGAAAGAACTGGCCAGCCTTCTGAAAAAAATGGCAGATCAAATTTCCGGATAAAAGCTGAATGAGCGAAGATCGCGAGAAACTCAAACAACTGCTGTTAAGCGAGGAAATCGCTGAAATAGAAGCCTTACGCAAATTACTCGAAGATCAGCAACAATTCAGTCAAAAAGTCAGTGAAGTCCTGGACCGGGCCACTGACATCACCATCAAAAACAACCCCAAATTTCAGAAAAAGTTTTCAAAAATTGATTCCAAAGCCTACGTCAGGGCCATCAAAGCCAATAAGCAAACTTTCATAGATGCTTTGTTACCCATAATCGGCCCCATGATTCGTCAATCAGTTACCAATGCCATCAGACGTTTTGTGGCCGATGTGAACCGTGCTATGGAACTGGGCTTATCTGCCAAAGCCTTGAAGTGGCGTTGGCAATCTCTAACCACTGGCGTTCCTTTTGCGGAACTGGTGTTTAACAATACCATAGAATATCAGGTACAACAGATTTTTCTGATTGACAATGAAACTGGCTTGCTGATTGAGTATGCAGGTCAGGAAGGAGCCCTGCTACAAGACAAAGATGCCATGTCGGCTATGCTCACCGCCATTCAGGATTTTGTCAAAGACTCCATCGATAATGAATCTGGCGGGCTTTCAGCTGCTGAATTGGGAGACAAATTATTGTGGCTGATTGCTGGTAATAAAGCCAACCTGGCCATAGTGGTTAAAGGCGCCCCCACCAATCGATTGAGAGATACACTGACCGATGCCTGTGAGAACATTCATATAGAATTCAGTGATGACCTGGTTAATCAGGAAACCTGGAACAACAACCCTGAGCTTAAACTGCAACTAGAACAAATATTGTTAACCAAGACACAATCAGACGATCAGGACTCTGACAAAACCATCAACTGGTGGCCATGGTTGTTAATTATCATTGGTTTGTTTGGCTGGTATTTCTGGAGTAACTATCGTGACCAGAAAAATCAGCAGCAGCTACTTGAGCAACTCAACCAAACACCCGGTTTTGTTCTACAAAGCCTGATCAAAGATGGAGACCAGTACATTGCAACCGGACTCAAGGATCCCAGTGCTGATTTGTCACATATATCAAATCAGATACAGATAAAATCAACACCTTTTATTTCACTGGAAGATGAAATGATTGCTGCCAGGGCCAAAGAATATTTGGCGATGGACGGTATACACATCCACGCAGAAAATGGCGTGGTGACACTATCCGGCACAAAATCCAAGCCAACTGACAGCAGCGAAAAATTTGACAACCTGGTTTTACTGCCAGGCATAAAATCAGGGAACAATCAATTGACTCAGCAGCAAAGTATTGAAGAAAAACTGGCAGAATTTCTGGATAACAATCCGACACCAGCAAACCTCAAAATTACAGCAGCGCAAAACACCATTGCAGTCACTGGCCAAACCATGTCATCACTGTCCGTTCCTTTCCTGGAGTTACTCAACCAACACTTTGATCAGGTTAATACCGATTCATTGGAGATTTTTGAAACTGAAAATCTAAAAAAACAAATATCGCAATCACGCTTACCCATGGTTAACCCAGACCGAATCAATGATGAGCAAAAGCTCATTTTGCAAACCGTTGTACAGGCATTCAATCTGCTGATGACTGAAAACCAACAGCTAAAGCTTAAAATTCTGCCACGCAGTGATTGCCAGGGTACCATCGAGGAAAGTAACAAAAATATAAACAGCAGAGGTGAACTGGTATTACAAGCCTTGCTTGATTCGGGCTTGCAACCGGATGATGTTCTTAGTGAAATTGTGTATTGTGACCAAACCCAGAATGAAGTCAATCCTGACTTGTTAGGCGTTTGGTTTGAGGTGAAGGAATGAAGTCAAAAAAAATATGTATGATTGGCCGTTTTGCGGTGGGCAAAACCTCTTTGGTGGATCGCTTTGTGAAAAACCATTTTGCTGAAAAATATCAGACCACAGTGGGAGTTGCGATTTCCACCAAAATCATGGATGAAACCACCAAGCTGATTATCTGGGATATTGCCGGTTTTGAACAGGAAAATCATTACAAGCCATATTTACGTGGCGCCCATGGCATCATTTATGTGGTCGATGCCACCGAACCGGAATCCATCAATACGCTTGACCTCATATTGGCCGACTCACCTGAATTGGCTGATAAACCTGCGGTTTGTTTTGTCAATAAAACCGACCTTAAAGACGACATCAAATGGCAAGACTCCTTTGATGATAAACTGAATGATATAGCGAAAAAAACCATCTGGACCAGTGCCAAAACCGGCGAGAATGTAGAAGATGGCTTTGCTGAACTTAACAAAATTATCCAGTGAGTCTGCCAAAACACATCACTTATCACATTTACCAACACTACGATGCCACCGAATTTTGCACCGTAACATTGGACCAAAACAATCAGGTGCATGCCTTCAACGACAAGGCCCAAAGCACATTACAATTAAGTCATAACGAGCAAGACATACGTGATGTTCTGCCTTTACTGGCGACCGAAACCCTGGAAGAATCATTTTTCCTGCCTTTTTATAACCATAAGTCATGGGTCTTTGACGTGCATTTTTTCGCTGAAAAACCCTTCAAATACCTGGTTTTGGTGCCAGTGGATAAATTTCACCAACAGGTCCAATTCAAACAACAATTGGCGCATGATGAAGAATTGGAAAAAATGCGGTTCAAAACATTGTTCGAAACTTTGGAAATCGCCCAGCAGGAATTGATTGCGGCCAATAAGAGCAAATCTTTTTATATATCTGCTTTGTCCCATGAAATGGGTAACCCACTGAATGCCATCAGTGGCTACAACCAGTTGTTACAGGAGGGAGAGATTTCGCTTGAACAAGCCACCGAAATCATTGATAAAAATGTCAAAAAACTGAACCTCATCATCACTCAGGCTTTGAACTATGACAACCAAAATAAACGAAATAACCAACAGAATTTTCGTCCGCATCAAATCATCGATGATTTATTGAATGATTTCAAACCACAGGCCAGTAACAAATCTCTGTTATTAAAAAACCAGGTGTCACCATCGCTAACCGTCAATTCCAGCTTAATCAAATGGCAACAAATTTTTACCAACTTAATCAGCAACGCCATCAAATACACAGACCAGGGACACATCACCGTTTCATCAAAAACTGAAAATCAACAATTGATGATTGATGTAACTGACAGTGGCTGTGGCATGAGTCAAGCCTTTCAAAAAGATTTATTCACGGCATGGGCCCGGGAATACAAAAGTCAGGCTCATGGCAATGGCATCGGCCTGGTTATTTCAAAAATGTTGGCAGAGCAAATCAATGCACAGCTATTGCTTCACAAGAGTGATGACAAAGGCAGTGTTTTCAGGTTTATATTTCCCCTTGAAACCAACAATCAATTCAAAATATTATTGGTTGATGACGATGAAGATTGTCTCAATTTATTTGCTTATTATTTGAGTAAAGATCAACATCATGTCGTCACTGCCACCACCATCGAGTCTTTAACACATCAATTGGA
>JAUHXW010000095.1 GCA_030426705.1 Gammaproteobacteria bacterium | reverse complement strand
TCACGTGCAATGTTGGAAGTTGACGCATTTTGAATCACAGTACCCATGGTGACCAAATCGCAATCATCTTGTAAAAAAGGATGACGGTGTTTCAGGTTGTTGATGGCTTCTTTGGCCAAGTCGTAGGCTTTGATGTCCATCGCCTTGCCGCCTGGGGCTTTCATAAATGGTGTTCTTAACCCATCAATGACAGCCACTTTCGAATCTTTAAAAATCATATGAATTGTGGTTATAAAGGAATTATTTTATTTTCACCATACGCATGCGTATTGTCAAGTAATAAGCAATCACAGTGACTGTTTATTACTATTTTAGTTTGAATCATATGTCAGATTAAAGTGCCAAATGTAATAGGATGCTTGATTATTTTTAAAATTAAGTCCCCTCTATAATCAAATTCGTTCATGAGTTAAATGGAATATAAAATAGTTGAAATCATTGTGTTGACTAGACATCTAAGCTTTGGCTAAGATAATTGTTAATTTTTATGAGGAGGTTTTATGGATAACGTTTGGGTTGATTTATTGGCTCGTTGGGGTCATGGCTTATTTGGGATTACCTGGATAGGTTTATTGTATTACTTTAATTTTGTACAAGGTGAATATTTCAAGGAAGCATCGAAAGAAGCTTTGCCAGATGTGAAGGCCAAGCTGGCTACACGCGCATTGTGGTGGTTCCGCTGGGGAGCGATGATGACATTCCTGACGGGTGTGGTGTTATTGGGTGTTTTAGGTGCAACAGTCAATGCTTTCATCTTGTTGGGTGCTGTGTTAGGTACTTTTATGATGCTGAATGTGTGGTTGATTATCTGGCCTAACCAAAAAGTGGTTTTAGGTTTGGCCAGTGGTGATGTGGCTAAAAGTGCGGGCAAAGCTGGTCTGGCTTCACGCACCAATACCTTGTTTTCGGCACCTATGTTGTTTTGTATGTTGGCATCGAAACATGGTGCTGCGGTGGCAACCGGCATGGGCGCAGTCAGTATGACTGGTTTAACCACTGGTCTGATTGCTGCATTGGCATTGGCGGTTGTACTGGAGTTGAATGCCATTGTGGGCAAAATGGGTCCGATGGCCAGTGTCAGTGGGGTGATTCATATGTCATTGGTATTGACTGCCGCGATGGTGGGCTTGGTCGCCTACGTTTAAACTACATTGAATCGCTAAACCACATTTCGATAAAGTACTAATTGGACCGCCGGCGGCTCGCCGGCAAAGATGAAGTCAGCTACCCGAACCATTCAGGCTTGTAGGGGCAAAGAAAATCCATTCGAGTAGTTGGCTTCAGAATTGACATGAAATAGTGTTGCCGGCGAGTCGCCGGCGGTCCTCTTTTGTCAACAGGACTTGATAATCAAAAAAATACCCCAAAATTGCACGAATTCCTTAACCTGAGCGCACTTTTATAGTAAGATGCGCGCACTTTAAGGCTCATAGATATCATTGAGAGACTTTTGCCTAAGGTTTTGATGAAAAATCAAGCCCTTAGCCAAAGGTCTTTTATCGTAAAAAGGGTCTATTTTTTTTAACTTTACTTTCGGGTAAATAACGGAAGCAGAACATGACAGATTTATCAAAATACAGAAATATTGGTATCTTTGCTCACGTGGACGCGGGTAAAACCACCACCACTGAGCGGATTCTTAAGTTAACCGGTAAAATCCATAAATTGGGTGAAGTGCATGATGGCGAATCAACCATGGATTTCATGGATCAAGAAGCTGAGCGTGGTATCACCATTCAATCAGCAGCGACCACATGTTTCTGGAAAGATCACCGTTTCAACATCATCGATACTCCGGGTCACGTTGACTTCACAGTTGAAGTATACCGTTCCTTGAAAGTATTGGACGGTGGAGTTGGTGTATTCTGTGGTTCTGGTGGTGTTGAGCCACAATCAGAAACCAACTGGCGTTATGCCAATGAATCTGGTGTTGCCCGTTTGATTTTCGTGAATAAACTGGACCGCATGGGTGCAGACTTCTACAGAGTCGCTAAGCAGGTTGAAGACGTATTAGGCGCCAAGCCTTTGGTGATGACTTTGCCCATTGGTATCGAAGATGAGTTTGTGGGTGTGGTTGATGTTTTGACCAAGAAAGCCTGGGTTTGGGATGATTCTGGTCAGCCTGAAAACTATGAAATCCAGGACATTCCTGCTGACATGGTTGATAAAGTTGAAGAATACCATGAGCAATTGATCGAAACTGCTGTTGAGATGGATGATGACCTGATGATGGCTTACATGGAAGGTGAAGAAGTTTCTATGGAAGACATCAAGAAATGTATCCGCAAAGGTACCCGTGACCTGGAATTCTTTCCAACATACTGTGGTTCAGCCTTTAAAAACAAAGGCATGCAGTTGATTTTGGATGCGGTTGTTGATTACTTGCCAAGTCCAGTAGAAGTTGACCCACAACCTCTGACGGATCCTGAAACAGGTGAGCCTACTGGTGAAGTGGCCACTGTATCTGTAGACGAGCCTTTCCGTGCTTTGGCATTCAAAATCATGGATGACCGTTTTGGTGCTTTGACCTTTATCCGTATTTACTCAGGTAAGGTTCAAAAAGGTGACACAGTACTGAACTCGGCCACTGGTAAAACCGAGCGTATTGGCCGTATGGTGGAAATGCATGCCGATGATCGTAATGAATTGGATTCAGCGCAAGCCGGTGATATTTTGGCTGTGGTTGGTATGAAAAACGTACAAACAGGTCATACTTTGTGTGATCAAAAACACGAGTGTACATTGGAACCAATGATCTTCCCTGATCCAGTGATCTCGATAGCTGTGGCACCTAAAGACAAGGGTGGTTCAGAGAAATTGGGCAATGCCTTGGGTAAAATGGTTGCTGAGGATCCATCATTCCAGGTTGAAACTGATGAAGATTCAGGTGAAACCATTTTGAAAGGTATGGGTGAGTTGCACTTGGATATTAAAGTTGACATCTTGAAACGTACTTTTGGTGTAGAACTGGAAGTGGGTCAACCTCAAGTGGCTTACCGTGAGTCGATCACTGCACCTGTGACTGATTCTTACACGCACAAGAAACAATCGGGTGGTTCTGGTCAGTTTGGTAAAATTGACTTCACTATTGAGCCAGGTGAGTTGGGTTCAGGCTATGTGTTTGAATCAACTGTAACCGGTGGTAACGTTCCTAAAGAGTACTGGTCAGCGATTGAAAAGGGTTTCCAAAGTTGTATGGAAGAAGGTCCATTGGCTGGTTATCCATTGCAAGATTTGAAATTCACCTTGCAAGACGGTCAATACCACGCAGTGGATTCGTCTACCATGGCGTTTGAAGCAGCTGCCAAAGGTGCCTACCGTCAGTCTGTGAAGAAATGTGCGCCACAATTGATGGAGCCTATCATGAAAGTGGACGTGTTCACACCTGAAGATCACGTGGGTGATGTGATTGGTGACTTGAACCGTCGTCGTGGCATGATTAAATCACAAGATCCAACGGCTACTGCAGTTCGCATTAAAGCCGATGTGCCTCTGTCAGAAATGTTTGGCTACATCGGTTCATTGCGTACCATGACATCAGGTCGTGGCCAGTTCTCCATGGAGTTCTCGCACTACAACCCATGTCCAAACCAAATCGCTGAAGAAGTGATTGCGGCTGCTAAAGCCAGAAAAGAAGCGAAGTAAATACTGCTTCTTAACTTGATAAAAAAGGCTGCCCTTTGGGTGGCCTTTTTTTATGCCCTAAGATTAAAATGTTGTTATGAACTCAATAAATTTTAGAAGCAAACTCAATATAAATAGGCCTTATGAATCGGCACCAAATCAGGAACATAATAACCTTGACATTGAAAGTGCCCTGGAAAGCGACCGTGGGCGGATCATCAATTCGGCTTCGGTTCGGCGTTTACAGCAGAAAACGCAGGTGTTTCCTTTAGAGCGTAATGCCGCTGTTAGGTCTCGTTTGACACATTCACTGGAAGTACAACAAAACGGTCGCTATCTGGTCAAAACTATTTTTAAGAAACTGGGTGCAGAACAGGTTAAGGCTTTGGGGCTTGAGGGGTTGCAATCATCCGTTGAGTCTTTGGTGGAAATGGCGTGTCTGATGCATGACATTGGTAATCCACCGTTTGGGCATTTTGGTGAAGTGGCGATTTCTGCATGGTTTCAGCATCATTTACCTTCCTTTGAAGTTTTTAATGAAGCTGAGAATACAGCACTTGCTGATAAGATGCTGTGTGATTTACAGCACTTTGAAGGTAATGCACAGGCCATTCGTTTGACTTTTTCATTGCAACAAATGAACCTGACTTTTGCACAGACGGCCTCTATATTGAAATATAGTCGAGCAGCTTTTGAGCCAAAGGATACACAAAGTGAGTTGTCTTATTTACAGAAAAAACCAGGCTATTATTTGTCAGAGCAGTCTTTTGTGGAAGACATGCTTAGTCAGCTTGAAATCAACTCAGGACACCGTCATCCGTTCACTTATGTGATGGAAGCTGCTGATGACATGGCTTATTGCCTGGCTGATTTGGAAGATGCGGTGGAGAAGGGTATTCTCAGTATAGAGGAGTTGTCTGATTTATTGCTTACAGAGTTCAAGTCATTGGAAGGTGATTTGAATGCTCAGGTAATTTTGAACTACACGGGTAATTCCAGTAGCTTCAGCGAAGTGATCAAGTTGGCGCTTGGGGCGGGTCAAAAAGATCGCGTTCATCACAACCATGCCTATTTTGTTAAACTGAGAATTTATTTGATTCATCACCTGATTGATCATGCAGCACAACAATTTGTTGAGCATGTTGAAGATGTATTTCATGGACGATTTAACCAGGCTTTGCTGGAAGATGGTAGTGTGGCCACAAAAATAGTGCAGACATTTAAAAATGTGGGCTATGGTCATGTTTTCAACCATCAGGAAGTTCAAAACCTGGAACTACAAGGCCACAGAATCATCACTGGCTTGCTGGATATCTATTTACCTTTATTACAATGTTCAAACCAGCAATTCTCAGAATTGATCAATGGCAGCAACAAAGGATTGAATTATTTGGCTTTGTTGTTGAATCGCATTGACATCAAAACCAGAAAATCCTACTTGCAAAGTGTCAGTGACATTTCAAGTGACAGTATTTTGTGGGAATTTTATTACCGCTGTCGTTTGCTGCAAGACCACATCAGTGCCATGACCGATCACAGTGCGCTGGATGAATATAAACTGTTGACTGTAGCTGATTAATCTGTCTGCTCTGAAAGTGGTCAGAGTGGGTTTTTCAAATACTACCAATATTGCACGAAAAACCCCGCAATAAAATTGCGGGGTTTGCTTTTATTAAAGCCAATCCTGAGACTGACTTTTCTATTTAACGGAATGATTTTTAATCAAAACCATCTTTGAAGATAAGGTCTACTTCCGGAATAATACACAACTTATTAACCGGGCCTGTATCCAATCCTGCAAATGTATCATTTATAGTGAATGTCCATGTGCCTGATAAATCTTCACCATCAAAGGTTGACAGCGGATTGTCAGGAGACAAACTTCCACTCAACCCAGGAGGGGCTGGATTACAAGCTGCATCAACTGGATCAGAAGCTTCATCATCAAGAACAACGTCTATACCTTCAGTTCCACATCCAAATGTACCTGGTCCAGGTATGTTCATTAATTGGATACTGGTAGCGGTATCTTCATGTTCTAAATCGATAATCAAATCACCAGGCCATGTATGATTAATATCCATACTTACCATCAAGTCTAAAATAGGACCTTGCTCATTGGTGTTGATACTGAAGAACTGCAATGTGTCATCATCTGGCAAAATCACATCTGGATAAATACAGATTTCTGTAGATGTGGTAAATGAAGAGGCAGCAGAAATGACTGAATTTCCACAAGCGTTAGATGCAGTAACTCGCCAATAATACATGGTATTTGTGTTTAAACTTATGGCAGAAGTATAGCTATTGGTATCTACCGTCGCAGTATCTACAATATTACTGAAATCACTTTTGTCTGATAACTCAAATACATAATCAGCAGCATCAGCAACCGCATTCCACTCGAAATAAGTCGATATAGATGAAACACCAGTGGCGCCATCAGCAGGATCGACTAAAGTAGTTCCTGAAGGTACTTGATCATATAAGCTTAAATCTAAATTAACAGACCTTGTTGTGCCTCCAGATACACCATTTATTGTAAATGGATATGTACCCGGGGCTACAGAGCCAAGGTTGCTTACAGTGAAATCAGTTGTACCCACTGGCGTAACAGGGTTGTTAGAGAAACCAGACAGTGAACCTGGTGGTTTACCAACTGAGTACATGGTAACTGGGTCTGTGAAACCCAAAATTGAACCGACTTCTATGTTAAATACCGCGTCATTAGGAGAACATACGCCTAATGAGGTCTCCTGTGCGCCAACAGTGAATGTTGGGTCTTGAGCACAGTTATAACAAACCAGCGCGAAATCCTGATCAGTGGCATCACCTGTATTTGGCACACCATCACCTGCAATATTGGTAGCAGCTACGGTAATGGTCAAATCTGATGCCACACCGGCATCCAGAAATACCGCTTCGTAGTTATTGGCTGAATCAGCTGCTCCGCCAGTGACAGAAAACTCACCCGTGAAGTTATTACCAAGGTAAGTATCCCCGCCTGTTTCAACAGTCAAGTCCAGGTTATTTACTTGTGGAGAAGTACCAATGGCACCCGCTTGGTCTGTGTAGGTCATAACGACCCTTACAGGCTTAGTCGGGTCTGCCGCAGCACCTATCCAGGACCAATCTTCACCTGTGTTGTCAAAAATAACAGTTTGGTCGTAGGCAAATTTGGATGTGTCGTCAAACATCATACCCATATTAGGCATCCCATAACCCTGGCTGTTACTTGGCAGGTTATCATTGGCTGAAACTCCAGTCAAATAGGTTGGGTGAGCCACCAGATAAGCTTTCATCATGGCTGAGCTTGGGGCTCCAAAACTCCCGTTTAAAGAAGCGGGTGGATTTTCCATCCAGTAATAAACCAAAGAAGCCACACCAGCAACAGCAGGTGTCGAGTGAGAAGTACCTGATGAAGCAGCAACAGTTGTTTGGCCACTCGGTCTTAACTGATCACAAACAGAAGAACCATTGTAGTTAGCACTGGTTGATGCGGTACCATGGATATGCGTGCCTGGAGCAATCACTTCAGGTTTGGTTCGGCCACCAGGTGATGGACCGCGACTTGAAAAACCGATGACATCCATGGCATTGTCAGCACCACTAGGGCCTATGGCGCAACCATCAGTCCAGTTACCGTCTTCATCTGTTGGCCTAAAGTTTTCAGAGGCACCTACGGTAATCATGTTTTTACCATTACCGGGAGTGCCGACTGTACCTGGTCCAGATCCTGAGTTTCCAGCTGCAAAAATCATGATCAGTTCCTGATTTCCGTTTTCAGTTAAATCAGCGTCTCTCGCACCTACGTCAAATGCCTGGGAAGAGTCGTCATAAGAACCTGCACAACCACTACAACCCCAGGAGTTACTCATGATTTGCGCACCATTGTCCTGGACCGATTGAATCAAGCCAGTATCGGTGCCACCACAAGCACTTAAATCAAAGCCAGGACCGAAAATTCTGGTTCCAGCCAGTTGCGTAAATGGATTTACACCTTGTGTTCGGATGTAGCCATTTGGATCTATATAAGGGAATCCCACGCGGCTTTCAAAGCCACCGACAATGTTGGTATTTAAATGACCATGGCCACCAATACTTTCGGCAGTTCCTGCTGCTGTACAGTTACCAACGTAACTTAATCTGGTTGGATTGTTAGCATCACCGCTTTCATGGAAAGTTGGGTCGCCATTAGTTGTTGTGCCATCACCGATGCCATCATCAGTGACATCAACAACAGGATAAGATGCTGGTGTGGTTGGGAAACCCAGTCCTGATAAGAACGAGGCATATCCAGGCATGGCGGGTTGTGAATTGTCTGGCGTAAAGTCGCCTACCAAGATTTGATTTTGAACTTCATCATTCAAAGTTCTTTCGAAGTACTCACCCACCCAATATGAATCAGCAAGCGACAGAATCTGGTTGATGTCGCTGAATTTCACGGTGATTCTGGTAGAGTGAAATTTCATCACTTTATTCCAGGGAGCCTCAACTTCTACAGCCAGCCCATTGATCAGTTCCTTACTTTGGTTGCTTAACGGACTTTCTGTCAATTGAACCACTACTTTAACCAATTCATTCGGATCCGTTTGTTGGTTCATTCTTTGTTGAATGGTTGGACCCATTTTGAATGCTTCAGTATAAGGAGCACTGTACTGTAAGATTGAGCTTTGAGACGCCATTGAATCCAATGCATCTCTGGTTTTTTGGTTGCCCCATACAAGGTAACCGTTATTGGCTACATAATGTATCAGCTGACCTCCTTTTACTTCAATCATGTCCAGCCAGGATTGTTTGATAGGGCCTCTAAATTGGATGATGTGCAAGCCATCGCCTTCTGTCAGTTGTGATTTTGTATGTTTCTGTAGTTTGCCAGCAGAAACCTGGGTGTCAAAGCTAAAGGAATCAAACAACAACATGTTCATGTCATTGCTTAATTGGGCTTTGTCACTGGCCTTAGTAAATCTTAAAGCTTCTTTAGGGTCAAAATCATATAACCTGAACGAACCATAATCCTCGATCAATTCAGCAGAAATGCCTTTTGGAAGTTGTTCCCCTTTTTTTACAATCACTTTGGTGCCAGCACTGACGGCTGAGGCGGTCAGCATCTGCGCAGCCAAAGCTACGTAAAGCGTTTTTCGTTTCATATATTTTCCTCTTTTTATCGTTTTTGGAGGATAGATTCTAAAACTCTGTAGACACCTAAGTCAATCAGAATGGAAAATACATGAATTTTTTTTGCCTAAAAAATAAAGTACAGTTTTGTTGTTTTTAAAAGTAGCAAAAAAAAGCCCCGTAAAAACGAGGCTTTCCAGAACAGCATTTAAACTGGGTATTTATTCAAAACCATCCTCAAATATCAAATCATCAACTTGAGTAGAACAGGTCCCACCAACCACAAAAATACATTCAACCCACTCAGGATGGTCGATGAATGGGTTTCTGTTCAATTGTTTGGTGAAAATGAAGTTATTGCGGTTTCTTTCGATGTCGTCAACCGGATCGGCTTCGTGCCATTCAAGCAAAGTCGACAATAAACCCATATACGGGTCTCCG
>JAUHXW010000436.1 GCA_030426705.1 Gammaproteobacteria bacterium | reverse complement strand
ATGCTGGTCACCAGACACGAAAAAGCCAGTAAAAAACAAAACATCAGCATCAAAGCCCTCTACGTCAAAATCAAATTCAAAGACTTTCAAACCACCACCGCCCAAACCATCAGTCAAAAACTGGACATCGAAATCTATAAACAGCTGGTGCACACCGCCTGGCAAAGACAACAAAAACCCGTGCGCCTTTTAGGACTGGGTATTCAATACCAACAACGCTCAGAAGTTGAACAAATTGATTTGGGGTTTTGAAATCAGGAAAAGCTGAAGTTTTAGTGGGGGTAGACTATGTTTTGTTTAGAAATACAATCCACCTCCCCTCTTGAGAGGGGATAACGGGGTGTGTGAAATCTTGGAAGTTGGAGTTTGATTCGACAATATATAACTGAGACTCGGCTGGTAAGTGAAAAAAAGAATTCCTACAAGTAATGTTGAATCAATTGAAAATCCTGAGTTCCCTTTCGGGATAATAATAAATTAAAGTTGATCTTTAGGTTAGATAGAAGTGTCAAGCAGTTTTAAGCCCAAGGTTTATTTCTATTCAGATTTACTGGCTATATAGTTCTTTAAAAAATTATAGGGTTTGATGATTGAATAGAAAATAATATCTCGGAGGATATTGGTCATTAAAACACACCCCTCGATCCCCTCTCAAGAGGGGAGGTATTCCCTTCACCTTTTGAGTAGATCTATAAAGTTTATATTTGCTGCGGTTTACAGCTCAGAATCCATTCCAACTGGTGAAGTTTTTATCACATTTCGTGGTGATGAAACCTCGATTTTATCAATGATATTTAGCCAATTTTACCGTGAGCAAGCATAAAAAAGGCCGCATCAAGCGACCTTTTTAATAGGTTTTGAATGGTTTTTAAGCCACCATTTGTGTTTTCAGTTTTTTCAAAGCCACTGCTTCCAGCTGTCTGATACGCTCAGCGGATACGCCGTATTTGGCGGCCAGTTCTTGTAAGGTGGCTTTTTTGTCCACCAGCCAGCGACTTTGGATGATGTCCAGAGAGCGTTCGTCCAGTTTGTCCAGTCCCTTGAACAAGGCGTTGTGGTTTTTGTCTGCCTCGGTTTCCTTAATCAAGGTGGCTTCAGGTGTTGGCGAAGCATGTGTTAACCACGCCTGTGGCGAGTAATTATTGTCTTCGTCATCATCGGTTGGCAGGTCAAATGAAACGTCTTGTCCGTGCAGACGAGATTCCATTTCCACCACCACTTCCGGGCTGACATCGAGGTCTTTCGCGACTTGCTTGACTTCGTCATGGGTAAACCAACCCAAACGTTTTTTGTTCTTTCTTAAGTTGAAAAACAGCTTTCTGTGGGCCTTGGTGGTGGCCACTTTCAAGATTCGCCAGTTCTTCAGGATGTATTCGTGTATTTCGGCTCGAATCCAATGTACAGCAAAGGAAACCAGGCGTACTTTGTGGTCTGAGTCGAACCGTTTGATGGCTTTCATCAGGCCGATATTGCCTTCCTGGATTAAATCACCAACAGGCAATCCGTAGCCGGAATAGCCTTTGGCCACATAAACGACAAAACGCAGGTGAGACATCACCAGTGCGTGTGCAGCATCCAGGTCATTGTGGTCGCGTACGCGGTCAGCAAGAGATCGTTCCTCTTCTACCGAAAGCACGGGAATTTGATTAACTGTGTTAATGTATGACTCCAATGAACCAGTCATTGAAGGGACAGGTAAGTTTTTTATGGTTTGTTCAGTCATTATTTACTCCAATCTTACATGGCTCAATAGCCCATGTGATAAGGATTTTAGATGCTTTATTTGACAGAAAAGCATCCGATTAGTTCCGTCCTCCATTGAGCAACGGAGCAGCGATTATATCACTTCAATGCATGAAGTCAAATAGGTAGAAAGTCCTGTAAGTTGCGCTTGTTCGCATTG
>JAUHXW010000435.1 GCA_030426705.1 Gammaproteobacteria bacterium | reverse complement strand
ACAGAATGTTGTCTTCAATATAACCCAGACCGCCCAGACATTCCTGTGCTTCTCCAATAAAACTGGTGGCTCGTTTACAAATCCAGTATTTGCCTACTGCCGTCATTAAACGCACCAAATCTGATTCACCGTTATCCAAAGCATCGGCAACCCTAGCAGTCATAATCAAAGCAGCTTCTGACTCCAGGCACAAATCTGCAATCACATTTTGCATCAGAGGCTGTTCAATCAATGTTTTACCAAAGACTTTGCGTTGTGAACAATGATGAATCACCTGGACCAAAGCCTGACGCATCAAAGCAGAGGAGCCAATCATACAGTCATAACGTGTCAGGGCCACCATTTCGATGATAACCGCCACACCACGACCTTCTTCGCCGAGTAATTGTGCGTAGGCATTGCGAAACTCGACTTCAGAGGAAGCATTGGAGCGGTTGCCCATTTTGTTTTTCAGTCTTTGAACCAGCATACCGTTTTTGCTGCCATCCGGTTTCCAGCGTGGTAACAGGAAACAACTTAATCCTTGTTCGGTTTGGGCCAATGTCAAAAAAGCATCACACATCGGTGCAGAACAAAACCATTTGTGTCCGGTGATTGAAAACGCCTGACGGTTTTCATCCAGAGGCTCAGCAAAACTGGTGTTGGCCCGAACATCGGTACCACCTTGCTTCTCCGTCATGGCCATGCCAAGTGTGGCAGCATCTTTTTGATTAAGTGGGCGATTGGCCGGGTCGTATTTGCTGTTGAGAATTTGTTGCTGCAGGTGCTCAGTGAATGGATTTTTACCTAAAACCGGAAAAGCAGCAAAAGTCATGGTCAACGGACAAGCACTGCCCGCTTCATTCTGGTTGTGCAGGTAATTCAAGGCCATGCGTACTTTATGTGCGCCTTGTTTATTCTGACGCCAGGGCAGGGTGGGGATTTGGTGCTCAAAGGCCAATTGCATCAAATCATGGTAAGCTGGATGAAAGTCGACTTCATCAATGCGATGACCGCGGGTATCATGACTGTTGAATTTTGGGGGGTATTCGTTGACCTGAAAGCCCTTTTTAATCCATTCGGATTGTCCCAGAGTTTGTCCCAATTGTTTCACCAGTTCCAAGCCCCACTCGGCTTGTGATGACTGAAGCAAGCCTTGTAAAATCGAATCAGTGGTCAAAAGATTATAGTTTTCCAACGGCACAGACTGGTTAAAGACTTCATGGGTCTCTTGGTCAGAACTGTGCTTGCTCGAATTCATTATTTAATGGATAACTGTTAAAGTTTCATGCCTAATAGGGTACCTTGCTTGATGGCGCGTTTGGCATCCAGTTCGGCCGCCAAGTCAGCACCGCCAATGATGTGGTAATTGTCTTTTTCCTGATACAGATCTTTATTGGAAACCTGTCCGGCACAAATAATCACATGGTCAACATCCAGCAGTTGGGGCTTTTCTTTGATGGTTATATGCAAACCTTGATCATCAATTTTGTCATAGTTAACACCGGTTAAAGTTTTGACACCTTTTTTCTTCAAGCTTAAACGATGAATCCAGCCAGTGGTTTTCCCCAAACCTTTACCCGGTTTGCTGGTTTTACGTTGGAGCATGTAAATTTCCCGGGCTGAAGCCTCATCATGGGCCTTAACCAGTCCACCGGGTGCTTCGATGCTTTGATCGATGCCCCATTCTTCACAGAAGTCTTCGACACTTTGAGCCTGGGTTGGGTCAGCAACTGATAAGTACTCAGAGACGTCGAAACCAATACCACCTGCGCCAATAACGGCCACCTTACTGCCAGCGGTTTTGCGACCACTCAACAAGTCATGATATAAAATGACTTTATCATGATCAATGCCTTGGATACCCGGAACACGTGGTGTCACACCAGTTGCAATGACCACTTCATCAAAACTGTCTAACTCTTGCTCTGTGGCT
>JAUHXW010000434.1 GCA_030426705.1 Gammaproteobacteria bacterium | reverse complement strand
TGCCAGATCCATCAGCCTTTTTTACAAGCCATCGCTCACTTGCTTCCCTACATAGTTTGGGGTCTGAATCCAGCGGTTTGCACGTGCCACCAAAAAAAGAACGGATTGGACCTGCAGCATAGGTGTCGCAAAAATAACAACTTACAAGCACGGCAATTACCACAAAGAAACGATTTGACTTCAAAAGAACACCCTTAATCACAATAGAATAAATTGTAATTGTAGCAAAACTCTTAAATTATTAATCAATAATTACTTTTACTTTCTTTCAGTTTGAGTTCCATTTCATCACTATGTTCCTAAAGTTTAACGGCAGAACATCAATTTCTGGCAACTCAACTTTTGTGTCATCAGTTAATATCAAAGTAATAGAACAGCCTTTAGCCCAACTTACTTTGTTAACATTACCCTTATTAACCTTTGTTTTTTTGAAGTTTTTAACTACTACCAAATAATTATCATCGATATGAACACCATCAACAAACACTGCCACTAAAGAAACAATAGAGAAAATCCATATGAATAATAATCCTACTTTTACCCAGGCCCTTTCATCATAGTAATGCCAGAGAATCCCAATCAAACAGAATGCCATTATATGGAATATTTTTAACCATTTACCTGAGGAATATTTCTTTGGCAACTCCATGATATGAATTATTTCCTTACCCTTGCATAATATTTCTCAGCAAACTCAGTCAAAGAATCATTCTCAATGGCTTCACGAATTTTCTGCATAAATTCCTGATAGAAATATAAGTTATGAATGGTATTCAAGCGAGCGCCGAGTATTTCTCCACATTTATCGAGGTGACGAAGGTAGGATTTTGAGAAGTTTTGACAGGTATAGCAGCCGCAGTCTTTGTCCAAAGGTTCGGTATCGAACTGGTGTTTAGCATTGCGAATTTTGACCACACCATCCCAGGTAAATAAGTATCCATTGCGCGCATTACGCGTAGGCATCACACAATCAAACATGTCCACACCCAGTAGCACTGCTTCCAAAATATCTTCTGGCTTGCCCACGCCCATCAGATACCTGGGTTTATCTTTGGGCAACATCGGCGTGGTGGCTTTGAGTACTTTTTCCCGCAGGTCTTTAGGTTCTCCGACAGATAGACCTCCAATGGCAAAACCGTGAAAATCAATGTCCATCAAACCTTGTGCGGAGATTTGGCGCAAATCCTCATACATACCACCCTGCACAATTCCAAACAATGCATTCGGATTATCAGCAAAGGCATCCTTAGAACGTTTGGCCCATCGCAATGACAGCTCCATTGAAACTTTGGCTTCTTCGTGTGTCGCTGGATACGGCGTACATTCATCAAAAATCATTACAATATCTGAACCCAATTGACGTTGCACCTCCATGGATTCTTCAGGACCCATAAACACTGTTGATCCATCTACCGGTGAGGCAAAAGTAACGCCCTCCTCGGTAATTTTTCGCCTTTGTGCCAAGGAAAACACCTGAAAGCCACCCGAATCGGTCAGGATAGGCTTATCCCAACCCATAAAATCATGCAAATCACCATGGGCTTCAATCACCTCAGTACCGGGGCGTAACATCAAATGAAAGGTATTACCCAACACAATTTCAGCACCAATGCCTTTGATTTCTTCCGGCGACATGGCCTTCACCGTGCCATAAGTGCCTACTGGCATAAAACAAGGGGTTTGTACCGTGCCACGCTCAAAGGTCAACTCACCTCTTCTGGCGACACCGTCTTGCTTTTTTAATTCAAATTTCACAATAAATACTCAAGGGTTCTGTTGTGGCCGCACATTATACTGATGTGTCCGGTTGTTCGCTCAAAAATTCATAAAATCCTTCACAAGCCGTTTCGAGTAAATCCAGCACCAGTTCAAAACCATCACCTTGACCATAATAGGGATCGGGCACTTCGTCATAGCCG
>JAUHXW010000094.1 GCA_030426705.1 Gammaproteobacteria bacterium | reverse complement strand
CCATATACTTCCTTATTGTGGTGGGCTTTTGTGCCTACCTGGCGTATGAATCATGGGGGCAGTCATTGGCTTATGAACACCGCATCGGCGAGTTGTCAGAGAAGTTGTCGATGTCGGATAACTTCAAATCAAAAAGCAAAAACGTGTTGGAAACCATCACTTTTGGCTGGTATTCAGGCCACACGGAAGATCTGGAAGCACTGCAAGAAATCAAGCAAAAGGCTGAAAATCACGACAAACTGGCTTACAAATACACCAAGTTATTCATAGCCACCTTGGTGTTGATGTTTATGTTGCATGGTTTTCTGAAATCCAAAATATCATTATTGGCATTGTTGTTGGTAACAGTGATTGCTTTGGTAACCGGTTGGTTTGCGCCCATATTGGCAATTGTGGCTTATCAGGACATCCCGATGCTGGGGCAAACGGTGTTTCAGTTTGAATCTAAAAGCATCGTTTCAGCCTTACAAAAACTTTATGACTCAGGGCAGACCGCGATTGCCATCATTATTTTTGCGTTTACCATTTTGACACCCGTGTTTAAATCATTGATGATGCTGGTGATTTTATTCAGTCAAAATTTACACTTTTCCAACAAGAGTATTAAAGTGCTGAAAACCATTGGTAAATGGTCAATGCTCGATGTGTTTGTGATTGCTATTCTGGTCACTTATTTCACCACCAAATCCGGCGGCGCCACTGATGCCACTTTACAAATAGGTGTGTATTACTTTGTGACTTATGTGATTGCCTCCATGCTATTAACTTTTCTGATTAACATCAAAAATAATGTCAAATAAACAAAACAGCCCTCAAAATTGTCTCGATCAAGCGCGACAAACCTTTCTGGAACCTGGAAATTTGGGCGTCAATGATCTTGAGCATCTGCTGGGCAGTGCTTTATCAACCGGTGGTGATTTTGCTGATTTGTATTTCCAATCGTCACGACTGGAGTCTTGGGTGTTGGAAAATCAACAAGTCAAATCAGGCAGTCACAGCATTGACCGCGGTGTGGGCATTCGCATCAATCAAGGTGAAAAAACCGGTTTTGCTTACACTGATGCCTTGAATAAAAACAGCATCAGCGAAGCGGTCAAAACCGCCAGAAGCATTGCTAGGTCACAAGCCTCTCATAAGGGCATCAACTTGCGTACTCATCAAGAACCGCAACTATACACACCACAGGATGTACTCACAGGCGTAGATAATCAGGCCATCATTGATTTGTTGAATCAAATGGATGTCAAGGCCAGAAAACAGGACAACCGGGTTAAGAAAGTGGTGTGTTCGCTGGTTTCGTCACAAGAAGAAATCATGGTGGCTGCCACCGATGGCGTGTTGGCTGCTGATATCAGGCCGATGGTCAAACTCAGCATTCAGGTTATTTGTGTCGATGACAAAGGTCGCATGGAAATGGGCTATGCCGGCGGAGGTGGCCGTATCTTGTTGCATGATGTGTTTCAGGCTGGTTTTGCAGACCAATATGTCGAACAAGCCATACATGGTGCGTTGATAAACCTGCAAGCCAAAGAAGCTCCTGCGGGTGAAATGCCGGTGGTATTGGGCGCGGGCTGGCCCGGTGTGTTGTTACATGAAGCGGTCGGTCACGGACTGGAGGGTGATTTTAACCGTAAGGGCTCATCGGATTTTTCGGGTAAAGTCGGTCAACAAGTCACTTCTACTGCCTGTACCATCATTGACAGTGGTATTTTGCCTAACAGACGTGGTTCGCTGAATATTGATGACGAAGGCACACAGTCACAAGAAAATGTTTTGGTTGAAAACGGCATACTGCGTGGCTATATGCAGGATAAACTCAATGCCAGACTGATGGGTGTACCAACCACCGGTAACGGCCGCCGTGAATCCTTTGCGCATTTACCGATGCCAAGAATGACTAATACCTATATGCTGGGTGGTGATTATGATCCGCAAGAAATCATTGCATCGGTGGACAAAGGTCTGTACGCAGTGAACTTCAGTGGTGGACAAGTCGACATCACCAATGGCAAATTTGTATTTTCTGCCTCTGAAGCCTATATGATTGAAAATGGAAAGGTAACCCACCCGGTTAAGGGAGCCACCTTGATTGGTGACGGGCCCACAGCCATGCAACGTGTTAGCATGGTGGGCAATGACCTGGCTTTTGATCAGGGTTTGGGCGTTTGTGGCAAGGATGGCCAAAGTATACCTGTTGGCATTGGCCAACCCAGCCTTAAAATCGATAAGTTAACAGTAGGTGGGACGCAAGTTTGAGTAACGGTTGTGGTTAAAATCGTTTAAAACATTCAAACGAATCATCAAAAATCACATCGGGGTTGTCATTGGGTACAAAAACAGGGCAAACCTCAAAATTAAACAAGGTGTCATCACTGGCGCCAAAAGCCACCCTTACAGTATCGACATAGCCGAGGAAAGAGTTATTCCAACCTGAACCAACGCCAACATTTACGCCTATGATGTAAGTGTTGGCTGACAGGTTAATTTGCGGATCACCTGGCTGGCCTTGTGGGTTACCATTAATCCAATCATCGAGTGTGGATCCGAAATTTTGAATCACCCCTGTACCTTGTACACTTTGCGAAACATACACCCAAAAATGATCACTCATGATATCAACCAATTGCCAACTATCAGTGGCAGGGCTTCCAAAACCGTTGTAAACACCCTCCCAAATCAACAAACCCGCCACATCATCGGCAAAATTTCCAGGTGTGCCAGCATCGTCATAAAAATACAAACGAAAAACCGGGATAAAATGGTCAGCAACAGTTGATGCCGCATCTCGATACCAGGCGTAATTCAGGGCAGATACATTACCTAAAGTTCTTTGAGGAAAATCGATGCTGCCGGCAGATTGTTGCCAAACCAGATGGTAATCGGCTTTATCCTGTCCGGCTGTTTGGGTGTCAGTGAAAAACATCAGAGATCCGTCACCGAACAAGGGTTGGTCCTTGTTCAATTCAACCATGGCATCATCCCTGACATTGGTCGCTTCCCAACCATTGGGATTGGCTGGAGTGACTTCTACTTCATCAAAAGCATTGGCAACCAGGCTACAAGCCATCAATGATGAAACCAACAATAATCTACTCATAATTTCCCCTTATTCTTTCTCTTAAACAATTTAACATATTTATCGACAATTTTTCAATCGGACTCATGTCAATCAATAATCTTCAACAAATTGAACAAACGCCTTGACCCCATTGAGTAAAGCGCTTTCATCCACATAAAAATGTGGTGAATGATTGGTTGGTGCAGCTTTGGCATCTTTACCTTGTGGCGTAACACCCATAAAAAAGTAAAAGCCGGGCACTTCGTTGGCAAAAAACGAAAAATCTTCTGCACCAGTTATCAGACCGGGATCAACCACATGATGCTCACCAAAAACTTTTTTCAGGGAGGGTAACATTTTTTCTCCCAATTCAGGATCATTGACAGTAACCGGATAGCCTTCATTGATTTTAAATTCAGCATCAGCTTCGTTGGCTTGTGCTACATGGCTGATGATGTGCCCCAATTGTTGGTGAATATCATCACGAATACCCATATCAAAGTTGCGGATGGTGCCCACCATGGTGACATCATCAGGAATGATGTTATTACGAATGCCGCCTTTGATGGCGCCGAAAGTCACCACTGCAGGGGCTTTGGTGACATCGGTCTTTCTTGACACAATGGTTTGAACCGAGTTGATGATTTGCGCCGAAGTCACAATGGGGTCAATACCACTCCAGGGGCGAGAGCCGTGGGCTTGTTTACCGATCACTTTGAGTTCGAAATCATCTACTGCTGCCATCATCGGGCCAGTTCGGTAGGCGGCGACACCCGTGTTCATATTGGATGTCACATGTAAACCAAAAACAGCTTCTGGCATTAAATCATTGAACAGGCCTTCAGCCAACATCAATTCAGCCCCGCCTTCTTCATCATCTGGTGCACCTTCTTCTGCAGGCTGGAAAATAAACATCAGGGTACCTGCCAAATCGGCTTTGTGCTTACTGTACAGTTCTGCCACTGCCATTAAAATGGCCACATGCGTGTCATGACCACAGGCATGCATCACCCCAGTGGTTTCACCACGGTACTCAGTTGTAACTTTTGAAGCAAAAGACAAGTCAACCTGTTCATTGACAGGTAGGGCATCCATATCAGCCCTCAGCGCCAAAACCGGGCCTGGCTTGTCACCTTTGAGGATGCCGACGACACCGGTAAAGGCAATACCAGTTTTAACTTCCATATCCAAAGCCCGCAAATGTTTTTCAATGTAGGCGGCGGTTTTGAATTCCCGGTTGCTCAGTTCTGGGTTTTGGTGCAAGTGACGGCGCCATTCCAACATGCTTTTTTCGATACCATTGATGTCTGAAAAAACATCCGACCAGGTAACAGTCGCGCACGACATTAACAACAGAGCAAACAGGTGTCTCATGAATTTCCCCTAAATTAAAAGTAATAATGATAGTTGATTAATGATTTGACTGCAATGTTGTAACGACCACCCTTGATAATTATAGGATTTGGCCTAATATAAGGCACTTATCATTTTTTTGAGAATATTATGGCAATCAAAGCAACCATTAAAACCAACAAAGGGGACATCAATCTAAACTTAACAGACGATAAAACGCCTGTTACCGTGGCCAACTTCGTCAATTTGGCCAAAAATGGCTTTTATGATGATTTGACCTTTCACCGCGTAATTCCTGATTTTATGATCCAGGGCGGTTGCCCAATTGGTACCGGAACCGGTGGTCCAGGGTATAAATTTGAAGATGAATTTGATGCCTCTTTGAAACACGACAAACCAGGTATCTTATCCATGGCCAATGCAGGTCCAGGTACCAATGGCAGTCAATTCTTTGTGACCCATGTAGCCACACCTTGGTTAGACGGTAAACATTCGGTTTTCGGTGAAGTGGTTTCAGCGGCTGATCAGGCAGTGGTAAACTCAATTACCGGTGGCGACAGCATCCAAACCATTGAAGTTTCTGGTGATGTCGATGCCTTGCTTGAAGCACAAGCAGATCGCGTTAAGGACTGGAGTGATTATTTGTAATTAACGCGTTAAGGCAAATTAGTTATAAAAGCCCCGTTTGTTTTAAGTGGGGCTTTTTTTTTGATTGAATGAGCAATGATTTTTTGAATGCCTTAGTCTGTTCTTTGAAATGATGTTCCGGTGTTTTTCTTTCTTTTCAGTAACTTAGGTGCTTTGGCTACACCATTGAACAACAGACTGAACAGGATGCCGCCTATCAGACCATAACCCCAGGCCCAAAGGTTGATGGGCACACCGGGGGCGAAGTTGTTTACCGTGCCTTTGGCCAGATCCAGTCTGATGTGAGTGATGAAGTAGGGGATTTGATACCACAGGGGTTCCTGTTCGAAGACTTGCAATTCTTGCTTAAGGTCATCAGCGCCATTGATTCGTTTGGCCATTTGTTTGGCCGATTCGGCCACTGCTGGATCAGCATTTTGTTGTAACCGTTCCATATACAAGTTCAAATCACCACCGTAATGTTGATCAGCGATGGTCTGGTATTCCTTGATTTGTTCACTTTGCGAAGCCGCATAACCACCCATGCGCTGGGTGTACTGGTCTATAAAATGAGGTAACTGCAAAAACACCAACACGCCAGCTGCAAAAAAAAATTTATCAAGCAAGTTTTTAATCATTTCAATATTTTAGCATTTATCAAAGGCACAAAAAAGCCGGCTTTAAAACCGGCTCTTGGTTAAAATTGTGATTGTGTTTATTACAAACAAGCCTGTAAATTCTCAACAAAATGATCCAGGTCTTCTTCTGTTTTGGTTTCGGTGACACACAGCAACAGGGCTTGACCCAATTCTGGGTAATGCGCACTGATATCAACGCCGGCAACGATATCTTTGGCGGCCATTTTTTCAATCACCTCACTGGCTTGTGCTGATTCCAATTGCACCACAAATTCGTGGAAACCCGCGCCGTCAAATAACACTTTAAGACCACCAACTTGTGCCAGTTTTTGTTTCAAAGTTTCGGTGTTTTTGATGCAGTTAGATGCCACATTACGCAATCCTGTTGAGCCCAACAGGGACATGTAAATGGTCGACGCGGTGACCATCAAACCTTGGTTGGTACAAATGTTTGAAGTGGCTTTGGCACGTCTGATGTGCTGTTCACGGGCTTGATAAGTCAAAACAAAGCCTGCTTTGCCATCGACATCAGTGGTCATGCCAACGATTCGACCAGGTACATTTCTGACCAGTTTTTCCTTACAGGTTAAAAAGCCATAATAGGGTCCGCCAGATGACAACGGAACGCCGAGAGATTGTCCTTCACCACAACATATATCAGCACCATTTTCACCCCAATTGCCCGGAGCTGATAACAATGCCAATGAAAGCGGGTTGGCCAATGCAATGACCATGGCGTTTTGCTCATGCGCCCAATTGGTCATGCCATTCACGTCTTCATACAAACCAAAATAATTGGGTTGTGGCACCACCACAGCTGTGATGTCTTGATCAGCAAAAGAGTGCAAATGGTTTTGGTCTACCAATCCAGTCGCTTTGTCAAAATCGACTTCAATGATGTTAATACCCTGATTCTTGACAATGTTGTTCACCACTTCGGTGTAAACCGGGTTGATGTTTTTGGGAATCAGGATGTTTTTGCCTTTGCTTTTTCTGTTGGCACGAACTGCCATCAACACCGCTTCAGCCAAACCCGATGAGCCATCGTACAAAGACGCATTGGATACATCCATGCCGGTCAGGTGTGCCATCATGCTTTGGTATTCGTAAATCACTTGCAAAGTACCTTGTGCAGCTTCTGGCTGGTAAGGTGTGTAAGCAGTATAAAATTCACCACGGGTGGTCAACTGCCACACGGCTGCTGGAATGTGATGCTCATAAGCACCCGCGCCGGCAAAACACATTGGCGTACCATCTTGTTTGGCCAGTTTTTTGATGTGGCGAGTCACTTCCATTTCGCTCATGCGATCTGGAATTTCGTCCAATTTGGATGAAATCAGGTCAGCCGGAATTTCATCGAACAGTTGATTGATGCTGTCCACGCCAATGGTGTCGAGCATCTCTTTGATTTCATCTTCTGTGTGTGGGATAAATGGCATGATTTTAATTGTTTATAAATTAACTTACTCGTCGTCGGCAATTGAATTGCGGTAATCTTCAGCGCTTAACAATGAACCTATATCGGCATCTTCGCCCAATTCTAATTCAAAAATCCAGCCATCATCATAGGGCGAATCATTGATTAATTCAGGTGAATCTTCCAAAGCGTCATTGATGGCTGTGACTGTGCCTACCAAAGGGCAGTAAATGTCAGAAGCCGTTTTGACTGATTCAACCACACCACATTCATCTTCCTGGGCATAAGATTCATCCAATTCAGGTAACTCAACAAACACGATGTCGCCCAATTGTTCCTGAGCAAACTCTGTGATGCCAACACGGTAAACACCGTTGCCTAAATCTTCCAACCATTCGTGACTGGCGGTGTATTTCAAATTATCTGGTACATAACTCATTATTAATTTTCTCCTGGCCGTTGCACTCAGGCCTCAATCAGTGATTTGCCATTTCTGACAAACGGTAATTTTACTACACGACAAGGCAAAGTTTTGTTCCTGATTTGCACTTGAATTGAATCAGCATCCATTTGCTTGTCGACAACCGCCATGGCAATGGCTTTTTCTGTGGATGGCGAATAACCACCACTGGTGATGATGCCTTGCTTACCATCTGCATCAATCAATGTTTGGTCATGGCGCAATACGCCACGGCCTTCGAGGACCAAACCAATCAGTTTTTTGGAAATACCTTGCTCGCGTAATTGTTCCAATGCTTCGGCACCGTTAAAACTGTTGTTATCCTTGCGTATGGTCCAGCCCAAGCCGCATTCCAATGGCGTGATGTTTTCATCCATATCCTGGCCGTATAAATGCATGCCTGCTTCAAGGCGCAAAGTGTCTCTGGCGCCTAAGCCACAAGGCTGCACGCCAGCTTCAATCAACTGATTCCAAAGACCTTCTGCAGCTTCACTGGGGACAATGATTTCAACACCATCTTCACCTGTGTAACCGGTTCTGCCGACAAACATATCATCGTTGTAAGTGGCGTAAAAACGTTTGGTTTGGCTCAAGTCCAGCGCAATCAAGGGCTGTAGGGTTTCAATGGCTTTGGGACCTTGAACAGCAATCATGGCTGTATCCGCTTGTTCTGCCATGGTGGCATCAAAGTCTGCAATCTGTTGCTCAAACCAGGCCAAATCTTTTTCACGTGTAGCCGCATTGACCACCACTCGATAAGAGGTTTCCGAAATTTTATAGGTGATTAAATCATCAATCACACCACCTTCATGGTTCAGCATGGTGCTGTACAAGGCCTGATTGGTGTTTAATTTGGTGATGTCATTGGCCAGTAATTTGTAAAGAAAGTCAGTGGCTTCACGTCCAGAAACATCGATGACCGTCATGTGTGAAACGTCAAACATACCGACATTTTGTCGAACTGCATGGTGTTCCTCGATTTGTGAGCCGTAGTTGATGGGCATATCCCAGCCACCAAAGTCGACCATTTTCGCACCTGCTTTGCGGTGAGCTTCATTGAGCACAGTTTTTTTCATTTCACCAAATTCTATTTGCAAAAAAATCTGTCGAACTATACGCTAATAAACTGACCTTTTTCAACCAAAGTTTCAGGAAATCTTAAGATTATGACAAGAATTTATACCCGCAGTGGCGATCAGGGCCAAACTGGCTTGGCAGATGGTTCCAGATTGGCCAAAAATGACCCTTTATTTGAGGTGATTGGTGACATCGATGAGCTCAATGCACAATTGGGCATGGTGCGTGCTTTGAATCATGAATCCGCTATTGATAAACAGCTTTCCTGTGTACAGCACAAGCTGTTTGATCTCGGCGCACAGGTGGCACAATACAAAGCCAATAACGTCAGTGCAGGTGACATTGAAACCCTGGAAAACTGGATTGATGGATGGCAAGACCAATTGCCCGAGTTGAAACAGTTTATTTTGCCCGCGGGAACTCAAGCAGGTAGCTCAGCCCATCTGGCCAGAAGCATTTGTCGCCGTGCGGAACGTCAAGCCTGGCAGGCTGAGGAAAACCATCAAATTGAAACCGAAGTCATGCAATATTTAAACCGATTGTCGGATTACCTGTTTGTACTGGCAAGGGTGCTGAATGGTGGGGATGAAGTCTTTTGGCAAGCTGATAGTTGATACAGTATGTGTAATTTTATTTTGCTCAGTTGTGACGCAAACATTGATTTAAAGCAATATGAACGCGATTTTATTAGA
>JAUHXW010000433.1 GCA_030426705.1 Gammaproteobacteria bacterium | reverse complement strand
GAGATTAACCGAGTTTGGTTTGAAGACAATACAGCTGATACTGGTGGTGCGATTTATCTGAATGAGTTGAGTGAGCTTAACGTGATTGACAGTGTGTTTAAAGGTAATGCTGCTGTTTCTCAGGGTGGGGCGATGGTATTGTACGGAAATGCAGACATAGACAAAACCACCATTTTTGAAAATTTAAATTTTAATGGAGAAGTCGAAGAGGCTGTCTATGTAGGTTTGGCTCAGTTTGGAACCAGTGGTTTAACCTTAAGAAATTCAACGGTGTTTAACAATAGCAACAGTGGTATTTTTGGTTTTGGAGCTGATGTTTCCATCAGAAATTCTACCATAGTTAATAATAATGAACGAGGCGTTTTGTCCAATCCAGATGGTAATCAAAATCCCGAGTTGCGAATTAGAAACTCAGTTTTTAGTCAACACAGCGTTTCTAACTGTTCTGCTGGAATGGCTGTAGATGTCATCGCTGATAATTGGAATCTTTCTTCTGATGAATCAACTTGTTTTGAGCTTAGTTCAACGAATCTAACGGAAACTGATCCTAAACTTACAGGGATAAAATCGGACCAGGAAAATTGGCACAGCTATTACCGACCAGGCTTTTACAGTCCTGTTGTTGACAGCGCGCATCCTACAACACCAGGGCCAGGTATTGGCTGTGAAGCTGAAGATCAGAGGGGGGTGGCTCGGGCTCAAGACGGTAATCATGATGGCAACGCACGTTGCGACCGAGGTGCCATTGAGTTGTTGGAAGATGTTATTTTTTATGATGATTTTGATATTGCTTATTAATGCATAGGATTTTGTATCTTATTAAGCATATCAAACCCATTTTAATTAATATAAAAAAAGCCCTGGCATAGCCAGGGCTGTGAGGAGAAGGTTGATTGTGGTTAGTAATCAACCTTATTTCATAGCACCCTATGAAATAACTTTAGGAACCCTGATGGATTCAACCAATTGTTGAATTTCAGCAGGAGGTGGTGCTGTTACTTTACTTACCACGGTGGCTACCACAAAGTTCAGAATCATACCTAAAGTACCAATGCCTTCAGGAGATATACCAAACCACCAGTGATCAGCATTGTTCAACTCAAGGTGCATAAACTTGAAGTAAATGATGTAACCCAGAGTAAATACGATACCAACAACCATACCGGCTATGGCGCCAGTCTTATTGGCTTTCTTGCTGAAAATGCCCATTAAAATCGCAGGGAACAATGACGATGCCGCTAAGCCGAATGCCAATGCCACTACTTGAGCCACAAATCCCGGCGGATTGGCTCCCAGATACCCGGCAATAAGAATGGCCACCGCTGCGGCTATTCGTCCTACCATGAGTTCTTTTTTCTCTGAAATTTCGGGGGCAAAAATACCTTTGACTAAATCGTGTGAGATGGCTGCTGAAATTACCAGCAACAAACCCGCTGCAGTTGATAATGCGGCTGCAATACCACCAGCGGCAATCAATGCAATCACCCAGTTTGGTAGTTGAGCAATTTCCGGATTGGCTAAAACCATGATATCGCGATCTACTTTCAACTCATTACCTTTCCAACCATAGCTATCAGCAGTGGCTTTGAAAGCTTCATTTTTGTCGTTGTAGTATTGGATGCGTCCATCACCGTTTTTATCATCGAAAGTTAACAGACCAGTTTTTTCCCAAGTGGTAAACCAACCAGGCTTTTGTTCATAAGCAAGGTTGCCTGTAGCAGAACCCACTTCACCAGGTTGCATGGTTTCAATCAAATTCATGCGGCCCAAAGCACCAACCGCAGGGGCAGTGGTGTAAAGAATGGTGATAAAGAACAACGCCCAGAAAGCAGATTTTCTGGCATCTGCCACTTTAGGAACGGTGAAAAATCTCACAATGACGTGTGGCAAACCAGCTGTACCTACCATCAAAGCCGCCGTA
>JAUHXW010000432.1 GCA_030426705.1 Gammaproteobacteria bacterium | reverse complement strand
AGAAAAAAAAGCCAACAACAAAAAGAATTTTGCTGCACTTAAGGCTTTGTTGGATGATTAAAGGTTTAATGCAGCTTGCCATTGATTGAATAAAAACTTGGGTTTGCTGATGAGGTTGATTTTTAAATCACCTTTGCGGCTGGCCAGGCATTGATTGGCAAATTCTCCTGCGAGGTTTTCATCACTCAAATTGATGCAAGGGTCGTTATTGGCCATTTGTGTTAAAGCTTCTGTTAACTCATGTGCGCTGATGATGTGTGCAATTTGTTGTCGTAAAGTGTTGGCACAGCCTTCATTTTCAGTTTCACACACTACAAAATCAATGTCACTGGGTGCCACCAACAAATGTTCTCTTTGCAGAATTCTGACTTGCTTGGCGGTTTCCTGTCGATATATGGGATGCACATAGGCCCATAACAACATCTGCTTGATGATGATTTGTTGTTGCAGATTATAGTGGTGCAGGTTTTGCAATAATATTTGACTGTTACTGATCAGTTTATAGGGTTGGTCTTGCAAAGCCAGTAGATAAAGACTGATGATGTTTTCATTTTTGATACCCAGGTTTAACTGGGCTTTTTCAGTGTTGATCAGAGGCATGTTTTGCGCGATCAGGGCAGAGATGAGCAAATCTGTGGTTTTGTGCGGTTTTACCGGCTGACTGCCACAAGAAATCAGGGCCAAAAACATTAAAAGAATCAGGGACTTTTTAATCATTGTGTTATTTTTTCAGTAATTGACAGCATTTTACTCAGCTATTGGGTGAATTTTTTTTGAAATTTGTAACAATTTTTAAATTAACACGTCCTAAGTGTAGAAAAGCAAGCATAATAGGTAGAATGAGCATTTGGTATAGACTACAAGTCAATAAAAACCAGCATGGGCTGTACGCGATGGCATACCAAATGTTGGGTAATGAACTTGAAGCCGAGGATGTGGTGCAAGACACCTTTATCAAATTGTGGCAAAGGAGAGAACAAGGCGGCAAGTATGAAAAAGCCTGGTTATACAAAGTAGCCAGGAACCAATGTCTGGATATTTTACGACGCAGAAAACATGCGGTTGAATACCAGATAGCCAAAGCAGTGGGCAGTGATGTGGCACAATCAGCCAGTGACCATGTGTTGAACGAAGAGCTGTCCGGGGAGATTGGTAAAGCCATCAATCAACTGGAGGAACCCTATAAATCTCTGGTGGTGATGCGAGAAGTGAATGGCCTGAGTTACCAGGTTTTGGCTGATGCACTTGATTTGAGTTTGTCTCAAACGAAAGTCTATTTGCATCGGGCCAGAAAACAATTGAAAGAAAATTTGGAAGAAATGTATGCATAAGCAATCAGTAGAAAAACAGGTTTCAGAGGAGCTAACCGCTTATTTTGAGCAGGCCAGACAAGCCAAATGTCCGCCCTCAATGAAACAAAATCTATATGCGAAGGTTGGCTTGAGTGGATCGGCTCAATGGTTCAAACCAGCCATGGCCTTTTCTTTTGTGGCTTTGTGCTCGTTGGGTTTGGTTTGGCATAACCAACACCAGCAACACCAGCTTGAACAAGCCGAGAGAGATATGCAGATAGCCATGCATTACATGCAAAAGGTCAGTGAAAAAACTTTGGAAGACACCAATACTTTGGGAATTAAACCTGGAATCATTGTTCCAGTCTCCAAGTCAATGTCACAAATATCCATGGCACAAATTTAGTGGAGAAAAAAATGAAAAAAACAGCAATCATTATCACGATATTGTTAAGTTTCCAACTCAATGCACAACATGTATTGGATAAGCTGCAGGGCTTGGTTAACACCGAACCTTCGGTAGAAATCAATTTGGGGCCTGCCATGTTGGGTTTACTCAGTGGAATGACCAATGAAGAAAAAGAAATTTCCAATGTGATGAAAAACCTGAGTGAAATTTCAGTGAGGGTGTATCGT
>JAUHXW010000431.1 GCA_030426705.1 Gammaproteobacteria bacterium | reverse complement strand
TGGCGTCATAAATTCCGTGAAGCCAATACACCTCTGTTCGAAGAGCTGTATTCCAGTGTGGCCAGTGGTGAAGAAGCAAGGGTGGTGATTGAGGCCAATCAAAAACCGGATTATCGTGAGAAACTGAATCAGGAACTGGAAGCCTTGCGCAATTCAGAATTGTGGCAAACCGGTCGCCAGGTTCGTAAACTCAGACCTGAAAATGGTTAAGACCTTCCTTCTAACCGTCATTCCTGCGAAGGCAGGAATCTTCTAACAAGTAGCTTTATAACTGGTTAGAAGATTCCAGCCTTCGCAGGAATGACCCAGGTTCCGGGTGAACTAATGACAGCCTCCACAGTAAAAAAAGCCACCATACCATTTATAGATGTCGAATCCGCGCAACAACGCCTCAAAAACGTGGTGAACCAAACACCGTTGTTGCCTAATTTGACCTACAGTGAATTGTTTCAGGCAGATGTATTACTCAAGCGTGAAGACTTGCAAACCGTGCGTTCCTATAAAATCCGGGGCGCTTATAACAAGATTGCATCATTGTTAGAGCAGCGCCCAGATTTGAAGCATGTGGTCTGTGCCAGCGCCGGCAATCATGCGCAAGGTGTGGCTTATACCTGCCGTCATCTAAGTGTGCAAGCCTCGGTTTATATGCCGGTTACCACACCGCAACAAAAAATCGAACAGGTTAAAATGTTTGGTGGAGACCATGTTGAGTTGGTTTTGGTGGGTGATACCTTTGATGAAGCCCAACAACAGGCACTTACCTATAGCCAGCAACATGATTATCCATTTATTCACCCCTTTGATGATGCTGAAATCATTGCAGGTCAAGCCACCATTGCTTCAGAGATCTTAGAGCAAAGTCAGCAAGCCATTGATTATTTGTTTGTGCCCATTGGTGGCGGTGGTTTGGCGTCTGGATTATTAACCGTGTTTAAACAACTGTCTCCCGCAACCCAAGTCATTGGTGTTGAACCAGCCGGTGCAGCTTCCATGGCGGCAGCATTTCAGGCTGGGCACAACACCAAGCTGGCTGAAATCAATCGCTTTGTGGATGGTGCAGCAGTGCAACAAGTGGGTCAACACACCTTTGATATCTGCCGTGACCTGTTGGATGATGTCATAAGCGTGCCTGATGGATTAATTTGCCAAACCATTTTGAATCTGTATAACAAAGATGCCATTGTCGTTGAGCCGGCAGGTGCTTTGGCACTGGCCGGATTGGAACAATACGCTGAAAAAATCAAAGGCAAAAGGGTAGTTTGCCTACTCAGTGGCAGCAACAACGACATCACCCGCATCGAAGAAATCCGCGAACGTGCCCTGCTGTTCAACGGTTTGAAACATTACTTTTTGGTGCGTTTCCCGCAACGTGCAGGCGCTTTGAAAGAGTTTGTCGCTGATATCCTGGGGCCTGCCGATGACATCACTTATTTCCAATACCAGAAAAAACACAACCGAGAGCATGGACCTGCTGTGATTGGTATCGAGCTCAAACAAAGCGAAGATTTTGAGCCCTTGTTACAAAGAATGAAAGCCGGCGGTTTTTTCAATGACTACCTGAATAACCAGCCGGAATTGTTTTCTATGTTGTTGTGAATGGTTAATAAATTTTGCATAAACTTAGCTTCAAATTAAAATTGAATAGTATAGGGTTTGGTAATAAAAAAACTCATTTCTCGGCCATTCCCGCGTAGGCGGGAATCTCCCTTATTTATAAACTTGATAAATATTAAGGCTACTACCGGCTACAAGCATTAATGTCCTGTAAAAATTGTTTTAATGCCAGTGTGTAGAAATAATACAAATTTAATATCAGCATGAACAACCTAATCGTCATACCGGCGTAGGCCGGTATCTAGCGTCTTTCTGTTGATATTTCAGCCATTTATATTCTTAAAAAATATCTTAGTTGCCCCAATAGCAACATCA
>JAUHXW010000430.1 GCA_030426705.1 Gammaproteobacteria bacterium | reverse complement strand
CGAGTGGAAGAATCTCCTTGGGTCTGACACTAATTGTAAAAGTCTGGAGATATTTCCGCTCGCTTCGCTCGGTCAATATGACCTCTATTATGTTAAAAAATTATCCACCTGGCTAAGCCCGTCGAAGCCAACTTCAGGCTGAAAAAATGTATGATGGAAGTTTATTGATGGGCAGAGCCCATCCTACCCATTCATTACGTCAAAAATTCTTCCACTAAATTTTTCAATTTCAACAAATAATCTTGTTCCTTCGGATCTAACCAGATGGCATTCTCCTCTTTACGCAACCAGGTCAATTGCCGTTTGGCCAATTGTCGGGTGGCGGCGATGCCTTTGAAGATAAATTCTTCTTGGTCTGTTTTGCCTTCAAGATGTTCCCAAGCCTGTCGATAACCCACTGAACGCATCGAAGGCAGTTCGGGATGGTTTTTGGGGTTGCCCATCAGGGTTTTCATTTCATCCAGAAAGCCCTGTTCCAGCATCATGTTAAATCGCAGGGCAATGCGCTCGTGTAAAACGCTGCGATCTGCTGGAGAGATGATGATTTTCAATGTGTCGTATTCTAATGACTCACCCTGATCCTGGGCATACATTTCGGTCATGGTTTGACCGGTCAGCAGATACACTTCATAAGCCCGATTGATGCGTTGTGGGTCGTTGGGATGAATGCGTTCCGCACTTTCAGGATCAACTTCACGCAGCAAAGCATGCACATGCTCCCAACCGAAATCATCGGCTAGGTTTTGGATTTTGTCTCGTGTTGCCAGATCGGCTTCGGGTAATTGTGATAAGCCATGTTGCAAAGCGTTGTAATACAGCATGGTGCCGCCCGCCAACAGTGGAATGCGGTTATTTGCAGTACTGGCTTCCATCAAAGACTTGGCATCGGTACAAAAGTTCGAAGCCGAATAAGGTTCCCAGGTTTCACACACATCGACCAGCGCATGAGGCGCTTGGCGCAAGGTTTCAGCATCCGGTTTGGCCGTGCCAATATCCATGCCTTTGTAAACCAAAGCCGAATCCACAGAAATAATGTCAGCCTGATATTCTTCGTGCAATAAAATTGCCGCATCGGTTTTACCCGCCGCGGTTGGTCCCATCAGGAAAATAGCTCGATTATCCATCAAGATCCATTGTCGTTGGTTGAGTTTGTTATATAGCGGATGATTGCTTTTTGTTTTAAGTTACTTGCCTTCAAATGAATGATAATTAAAAGTAAAACCAATGAACAAGCGAACTCATATGGATGAGCAATAACAAGCTCTGAATTGCCAAAATAAACACCAATAAACATAACTAAAAAAATGCTGCTAGAAATTAAACTGAGCTTATTTATTTTACTGATGTAATTTTTAAATTGAGTTGTTTTTAAATGATTAACCTTCATAGTTACTGTCCCCTAAGAAACAATTTATCCAATTGCTTCATATTGAGTTGAGTCCAAGTCGGACGACCGTGATTACATTGATCTGAGCGCAGGGTGTTCTCCATATCACGCAACAAAGCATTCATCTCCATAATAGACAATTGTCGATTGGCACGCACCGAGCCATGACAAGCCATGGTGGCCATGATTTCATTGATTTGCGCTTCAATTTTTTGTGATGAACCCAATGCCACAATTTCAGACAACACATCCTTGATCAGGTTTTCGACATCGGCATTAGCCAGCAAGGCTGGAATTTTACGGATTACCAGGCTTTCTTCACCTGATACAGTGATTTCAAAACCCAACTGTTCAAACCATTCGCGGTGCGTTTCCACCGCATTGACTTCACGGTTTGAAACATTAAGTTGAATCGGCACCAACAACTTTTGATTTTTTAAAGCATCATCGGCAAAGCGTTGTTTCATGCGCTCGTAGGTGATGCGCTCATGGGCGGCATGCATATCTACAATGATTAGGCCATGCTGGTTTTCGGCAATGATA
>JAUHXW010000093.1 GCA_030426705.1 Gammaproteobacteria bacterium | reverse complement strand
CTGGAGGTTCAAATCAGAACCCATCAAATGCATGAACATGCCGAACTCGGTGTGGCGGCACATTGGCGTTACAAGGACGGTTCCAAACAAGACCAAAATTATGACAACAAAGTCAATTGGATGCGTCAGTTACTCAATGAAAACTCAGGATCTGATGATTTATTAGAAGCTTTTCAGTCTGACACGCAGGAAGAGCGTGTTTATGTATTCACCCCAACAGGTGATGTGGTTGACTTGCCTGGCGGTTCTACACCCGTTGATTTTGCTTATCAGGTGCATACCGAAGTGGGACACCGTTGTCGCGGTGCCAAGATTAATGGCTCGATTGTTCCCCTGACCCGGGCATTGAAAACCGGTGATCAAATCGAGATTCTGACTTCCAAGCTGGCCAAACCTTCAAAAGACTGGCTGCATGAACAATCTGGGTATTTGCAAAGTGCCCGAGCAAGGGCCAAAGTCAGACACTGGTTCCGTGAAAATGACTTTGAGAAAAACCTGCAAATTGGCAAAGAACTGTTAGAAAACGAATTAAAGAAATTTGATTTACAAAATGCCGATTTACAAAATTTATTGGACTCGTTCAATTTACAAAGCACCGACAAGCTGTACGCGATGATTGCTACAGGCGACATCACAGTTAATCAGGTGTTGCGTCGTGCTGACCATCAGCTGAATCCTAATAAACGTTTCACACAAAAAACGGTACCAAAAAAAGCCAAAACCACCAAACATGATGGCGGTTTGATTGTTGAAGGTGTTGATTCACTTAAAACCACCATGGCCAGTTGCTGTAACCCAGTGCAAGGTGATGCCATTGGCGGCTTCATTACACGTACCAAAGGCATCAGCGTGCATCAGGCCAGTTGTGATAATTACCTGCACCTGATTTCTGAACACCCCAACCGTCTGGTCAATGTGAAGTGGAGCGATGACCAAACTGAAGACACCGTGACTTCTTTGTTATTGATTGCCAATAACCGCAAACACGTGATCAAAGACATCAGCGCCCTGTTGGCCAACTTAAAGGTCGATATCATGGCACTGCATGCCGAACCTGACAATGAAGCTGGACTGGTAAACATCAATATCGCCATCCAAATCAGGGACTTTGATCACCTTAGCGAAGTGATGAGCCGACTTTCCAGCCTGGAGCACATCAACTCGATTCAACGAAGTTTAAACTGATACTGGCAAGTTCAAAAGTACAGTAGAAATGTAGGATGGGCTTCGCCCATCAAAAGGTTCACATATTTACCATTCATCTCATTGATGGGCAAAGCCCATCCTACCTGGCTTGACAATTACACCATGAAAAAATTAAAAACTTTATGCAACCTTATTATTGAACAAATGTCGAAACTGCCACACGAGAAATCAGCGTCTTAAATCAATGAACGGTTTTCAATTGGCTAGCCCATTCTTGTTCAGACATAGAAACGGTATTGTGCACTTTAAGTTCGCACAAATTTACCGGCTGGGTGAACCCAAACAGATGTTGGTTAATTTTAAGAATTTACAATTCACTTTTTTTTATAAATGAGGATATCAATGAAATATGTAATTAAAGTTTCTGCGTTAATGGCACTTTGTGCGAACATCTCCTGGGCGTCTGAAGAGTCGAAATTACCCCAACAGTTTAATCTTCAGTGCGTCACAACAGTAGATGATGTCTCTGGCTCTTTGGCCAATGGCAGTCCGGTACAAGCAGCTGTTATCGGTGAGAAAAGAAATTATCGTTTTGATTTAGAAGCGAAAAATTATTCAAATGGTAAATCCATTAAACCCTTGAGCAGTATCAGCCCCAATGAAATTGTATTGGCCGAAAAAGATGATTTACAAGTCTTTGGAGGTGGTGCTGTTGTTATGCGCAGTGACTGGAAATTGGACGTGAAGACTTTGCAAATGGTCAAAGACAATACATTCTATGCAGACAGCTTAGGCATCGAAAAAAGCGGTTGGTCTCATTGGGAACAAAGCTGTGAATTAAAACCAAAATAATCAGTGCACATACTTCTTTAAAAGTGCAGCAGCCAAACGTTTATTCAAGGATAGACACACGGCTGCTCCTTCCAAAAACATGTTTTTGGTGCAGCAAACAATTTATCTGTTAAAGCCTTAATCAGCATGTATGAATATTGCTATTCAATGCCTTTCTCGCTTTTAATTCTTTGACAAGAAATGTAGGTTGGGCTTCGCCCATCAAAGGTTCACATGCTTACCCGACATCCCAATGATGGGCAGAGCCCATCCTACCTAGCTATTAATTTGTTAGCACCACCGAAGATATTGCAAGTGAAGGATTACCTTTAAGTGATTTTTCTTGGTTAACTTTTAATAAAACTAAGAGTTCATCGATAGCTTTGAAAGCTGCTTTACTGTCGAAATGTTGCAATGCACTCAATTCGTCAAATGAAGTAATCCAATCGATGAGACGACATTCGATTTCTGCGCAATCTTCAAGTGCTTGCCAGAAGATTGGACGAGCTAAGCTCCATACACCACATTCGAGTGGAATACCACCAGACTTCATCCCCTCCAGTATTCCAATGGCTAATGTCGAAATATAAAAGTTAGCATTCTCGATATCTGTTTTTAAGTGTACCTCTTTCATCGATTAGAACTCATAACAGTTTAATAAACACACATTTTAATCCCAATAAACCTTAAAAATAGTCACAGTGAGCTGCTTTCAGGCAAACTTTAGCTATTTTTACAAAAAGTCAGCGTTTTATCTGGCCAAGTCGAGATTAAAATCTTTGTTGATTGGCAAAAGACCTTTGAACCCGTATTGAGCAAAGGTCTCTATAATACGCTTATTTGTTTGCGAGATACAAAGTCGCTTCGATGATATTGTCTGCGGTTTTAAGTTGGTCAAAATCAGGCATGTATTTGCCTTCTACCACCAACCTAGGTACGCCACCGATGCCCATGGCTTTGACCATTTGGTTGGCTTTTCTGATTTGGCTGTCAACTGCAAAGGACTTGGCTGTTGATATAAAAGCGTCCTTATCAATACCGAATGAAGTGGATAACCATTGTCCTATGTCCTCAAGTGTACGCAATGGCTTTTTGTATTGATGAATCGCTGCAAACAACGGTTTATGCGCTTTGTCCAATTCACCCATCATTTTCAAAGCATAATAGGCTTTGGCATGCGGCTCCCATTGCTTATAAAAGCTCACCGGCACTCTGACGATCTCTTGTTGCTCTGAGGTCTTTTTTTCCAAGTTTTCCATGTGCGGCTCAAAAGCGTTACAGCCAGGACACATATAACTGAAAAATTCATAAATAACTGTTTTTTCTGAGTCCGTTGACCAGGCTGGGTTGATTATTTTGTAATCGATACCTGCTTGAAAAGCGGTATCTGACGAAGTGGCTGGTTCATTGGCTTTGACGTTAAAAGCTGACAACAAGAAAATTAAAATGATGGAATTAACAAGGTACTTCATGTGCTCGTCTCTTTTTATTGAAAGGAAAGTAGACTGGTGATATACCTAAAAGTTTCGAATGGGTACAAAAAAGCCAAAAAAAAGCCGGCTGGTTGCCGGCTTTTTGAAAACCTTATGTTTGGGTTTATTTAGCCAAACCCATGTCCTCAGCTTCCATGTCTACCAAATATTTGGTAATTTCAAGCAAATCATTTCTTGATTTCAAGGTTTTGCTGTTAGGGACATATTTACCGTTGGTAACCAACGTAGGCGTAGATGAAACGCCCATGGCTTGCATCATTTGCATGCCTTTACGGATTTGACCATCAATCATAAATGATTTGGCTGTTGATAAGAATTTTTCTTTATCAGTGCCAAATGAACTGGCTGCCCAAACCGCTATTTCCTCAATAGTACGGAATTGTTTTTTGTGTTGATGAAGGGCGTTGAACATCGCTTCATGAGCTTGATCGACCATGCCCATGGCTTCAAAAGTGTAATAAGCCTGAGCAAAAGGTTTCCATTGTGGATAGAAAACCACGGGTACGCGAACCACTTTGGCATGCTCTGGTAACTCAGTTTCCAATTTTTTCATGTATGGTTCGAAAGTGGCACAATGTGGACAAGGATAACCAAAGAACTCATAAATAATGACTTGGTCGTCTTTGTTGGTTTCATAAGCAGGGTTGATAACGCCGTAGTGGATGCCAGGTTGAAACTTGGCTTCCTTCACTTCTTGTTTAACCACATCAACAACTTCTGAAGTAGCCTCAACGACCGCTTCTTCAGCTGTTTCAGCCACTTCGCTAGCCATTTCTTTGGCAGTTTCTACTTGTTCTTTCACTTCAGCCTTGACTGCTTCCTTGGCGTCATTCTGGTCTTCTGCTTGGGAACAGCCCCAAATCAGCATAAAAGACAAAATCAGGGTAATTTTTTTCATGTTATCTCCTCTTGAGTTTAAAAAAACCCACAAAATAGAATGGACGATTTTGTGGGGTTTCAGATTGATTCAATCTCAGTTCTGGTCAACTGCAATCCATCATGGACGGTATGGCAGTGGACCTTTGGACTACAAAGATTAATAAAAGTTTCTACTTTATTGTGCTGACTTCAAACCTTGTAAATAGCTTGAAACAGCTACGATTTCTTCTTCAGTCAAGTATTTAGCAACATCAGCCATCACTTGGCCATTCACATCATCCTTGTTAGGAACAGTGCGACCTTCTTTATAAGCACGCAATTGAATGGCTGTATATTCAGCATGTTGACTGGCGACAACAGGATATCCTGACACAGGATTACCTTGACCAGTTGGACCATGACAAGACATACACGCTGGGATGTTTCTTTCTTTGTCGCCGCCTTGGTATATTTTCTGACCCAATTCAACCAAATCAGGGTTAGCAGCTTTCAATTTCAAATCTTGCGAAGCAAAGTAAGCAGCCAAATCTTCCATGTCCTGATCTGACAAACCGGCAACCATGGGTGCCATCATGGCATTTTGACGCTCACCACTTTTGAATAATTTTATTTGTCTGGCCAAATAACCTTCATGTTGTCCTGCCAGGCTAGGCCAAATCGGGTTAACACTGTTGCCATCCATACCATGACAAGCTGCACAAGTACCTGCCAAGGATTTGCCTTTTTCAGCATCACCAGCCATAACATTAAAAGACAGAAACATCAAAGCAGTCAGAAAAAATTTAATCGTATTTTGTTGCATAAAAACCTCTGTGGTTAGGTTCTGTAAAACGCGGTATTATAGCGTATTCGTTCGCCGCTAACATATCAAATTTAATCGAAGTGCATTAAAATACCCAGCTTTCATAATGAGTGCTTTGATGTCAAACTTGTTCAAACACTGCCAATTTCTGATCAGTGCTTACAAAACCAGCCAATTACCACCTGACGAAGGTATGGAAATTGCATTTGCCGGTCGCTCCAATGCCGGTAAATCAACCGCCATCAATGCACTGACCAACCACAAAGGTCTGGCCAAAGTATCAAAAACCCCAGGGCGTACGCAGTTGTTCAACTGTTTCGAGTTCAAACCCAACATGCGCCTGGTCGATTTACCCGGTTATGGTTATGCCAAAGTGCCGGCCAAAATGAAAAAGCATTGGGACAAAGAGATAGACAGTTATTTGATGAACCGCGAAAGCCTGATTGGGGTGGTCATCATCATGGACATCAGACATCCGATGAAAACTTTTGATGAACAAATGCTTTATTGGGCACATCAGTCGGGGTTGAAGGCTCACGTTTTACTCAACAAAGCCGACAAACTGAATAACAATGAGACCAAGAAAACATTGATGAAAGTCAGCCGTGAGATAGCAAAAATCAGTGATACTGCGACCTGTCAGGTGTTTTCAGCTTTGCGCAAAATGGGCACAGCGGAACTTTCCAATACCATCACACCATGGTTTGAACAGGCACAATGAAGTATCAATTTCGCTGTGATGGCATGTTAACACTTGAATGCCAAAGCCCAATTAACCAGGCTTTGGACAAACAACAAGCCAGTGAATTAACTGCATTGATTGCCAGAGACTTGTACGCTGTTTTAGGCATCAAGGACAAAACTGCCTTGGTGTTTTGTGGTGCAGCCTTTTCTTCCGAGCAATTGCTACAACCCAAATTCCCCATTCAACAAAACATCAACCAATACGCTTCAGTGGCTTTTCAAGGCGAACTATATGATGACAAGGTGTTGTCAATTGGTGCCAGCGGCGGACTGATGCCAGATGGCCTACAACCAGCGCCAATCGAACAATATCTGTGTCATTTCCCTTTTTGTCTTGATACCAATGATGCAGCTTTGGCAGAAAAATTTGAAGCTGAATTGATGCACAAAGGCATGATATCGCCTCCAACCTACGAAAAAATCAAGGAACAAATACAACTGCAAATCAATCATGCCAACTACATGAGCTACCTTGATTTGGTAGCAATGATACATAACCACTATGAACAAATGGGGTTGACTCAGTTGTGGCAAGTGATTGAAACTGCGTTACTCAGCAAGGAACCCAAAACAGCCGTTATCAGCCCAACCCACAATCATTTTTATCTGGTAGATCATTTGTTGTTCACGCCTTTCTTTTCCTGGTCTCAATTCAGTCGTTTTTTTAAAACTGACAACATCAAAGACTACCTCAATTGGCTGATGGCTCAACGATTATCTTTGGGTGCTTTTACTTCGCACGGCCTGGAAATCAAGCCCTTTAAGGCAACCAACTGGCCAATCAGTGAAGATAAAATCTGCCTTGGACAATTTGAGCAAGACAACATCAAAAAGTCATTTTGGACAGAACAACAGGATCAACCCAAGGATCACCCACAACAAGCTGTTTTTTATCAACACCCCCAGGCAGGTGTGGTCGCCATATCTGCCCCAACCGCTTGTGATAAAATCAGCATTTATTACCCAATTTCAGCAAATGGTATCAAAGACATCCAGGCCATTTTGGCGCAACTGGCGATTGAACATTCATTTGTCGATCTGACACAACACAGCAACTGGCTCATATGACCTTAAACACGGACGATATACTCAAAAACCTGAACGAAAATCAAGCCGAAGCGGTGACTACTGAAGCACAACATGCTTTGGTTTTGGCCGGCGCTGGCAGTGGCAAAACCCGCGTGTTGGTGCACCGCATTGCCTGGTTGATTTCGGCAGAATTCGTTTCGCCTTACAGCATTTTGGCTGTGACTTTTACCAACAAGGCTGCTGCTGAAATGCGCAACCGGGTGTCATTTATGCTGAAACGTGAAATCCGTGACATGTGGATTGGTACCTTTCATGGCATTGCCTTAAAACTGTTACAAATCAATACCGAAGCCGCTGGCTTACCCAAAAATTTCCAAATCCTTGATTCCGACGACCAGTACCGTTTGATTCGCCGCTGTTTGGCTGATTTAGAACTGGATGAAAAACAATGGCCACCTCGAACCATACAGGCATTTATCAACGACCAGAAAAATGAAGGCCGCAGAGCCCATGAAGTGGAAGACTACGGCGATTATAACAACCAAACTTTGATCAAGGTTTTTGGGCACTATGATGACCATTGCCAAAGGGCTGGACTGGTCGATTTTTCTGAGATGTTACTGCGAGCGCATGAATTATTGCTCAATGACGAAGATGTTTTGAAAAAATACCGGCAGAGATTTTCCCATATCCTGGTTGATGAATTCCAAGACACCAATGCCATTCAGTCTGCTTTTATTCAATTGTTGGCAGGACAACATAATAAAGTACTAGTGGTGGGTGATGATGATCAGTCAATTTATGCCTGGCGTGGCGCTCGTGTTGATCACATTCTTGATTTTCAAAGTTTATACGCCAACACCGCCATGTATAAGTTGGAACAGAATTACCGTTCTACACAAACCATCCTCGATGCGGCCAATGGTGTGATTGCACACAATAAAAAACGCCTCGGAAAAAACCTGTGGTCTGCACAGGAAAAAGGCGAGCCGATTGGTGTTTATGGTTCACATTCAGAGTTTGATGAAGCCTTTTTTGTCGGTGAAACCATTGAACAACTGCTCTCAGGGACAACCAGTGCTGATGAGATTGCGATACTTTATCGCTCAAATGCCCAATCTCGTTTGCTTGAGGAAGCCTTACTCAAACGCAATATTCCCTATCAAATTTACGGTGGTCTGCGCTTCTTCGAACGCCTCGAAATTAAAGACGTGCTGGCCTATGCCCGCTTGGTCAACAACAGGCATGACGACATTGGTTTTGAACGTGTTATCAATACACCAACTCGTGGCATGGGTCTGAAAACCATCAATTTGATTCGCAACTATGCGCAAATGGAACAAAGCAGTCTTTGGGAAGCCGGACAAAAACTCATCAAAGAAGGTAAGCTTGCTAACCGCGCAGCCACCTCACTTTCAGCCTTTGTTAACCTGATTGATGAATTGGATTTCAACAGCACCAACCACGTAGGCGAACAAAGCCTGGCCAACCTGTTCAATGACATCATTGAACGCACTGCCCTGAAAGATCATTATCTTAAAGAACCTCCGGAAAAAGCCCAGACCCGGCTGGAAAACCTCGATGAATTGATCAATGCCGCTGATACTTTTGAAATCAGCGATGAGGATTTGGCTTTGGGTTTGACACCTTTGGCGGCATTTTTGGCACAAGTCAGTCTCGATGCCGGCGATACCACCCAAGTCAATGAACCGCATGTGCAATTAATGACTCTACATTCGGCCAAAGGTTTGGAATTCCCGGTGGTGTTTATCGTCGGCATGGAGCAAGGATTATTCCCGCACCAAAATTCCATGGAAGATTTCAACAAACTACAGGAGGAACGCCGTTTGGCTTATGTAGGCATCACCCGTGCCGAGAAAAAACTGTTTCTCAGCTATGCCACCTCAAGACGCATGCGTGGAAAAATCAACGCCTGCCAACCCTCACAATTCCTGCGCGAAATACCCAAAGAACTGATCAAGCAAATGCGTGGCAACATCCACCCCACCAGCTACAGCGGCTCACCTGGCGTCAATACACCCTACCAGTCTCAACGTCAAACCGCCAATGACTCCCCCTACCAAATTGGCCAATCCGTCCGCCACGCCAGCTTCGGCGAAGGCGTCATCACCGATATGAGTGGTAAAGGGGACTATTTACAAGTCTTGGTTCAATTCAAAGATGTGGGCCCAAAAGTGTTGGCAGTAAAATTTGCCAAGTTGGAATTTATTTAACACTGCCTTTTTACAATTTCTTGAATCTCCTGACATAATAATTTTTTGGGTCTTATGCTTTGAAAGCAAGATTCATGAATTGTAATTAGTCGAACCTGAAAAATGCATAACATACTGTTAAATATACGTAATTTCTCTCATGCTGCATTTAATTTCGACCAGAAAACAACCACTAACCTGCATTTTTCTGGTCGACGGTGTGGCACATGGAAGTGCCACCTT
>JAUHXW010000092.1 GCA_030426705.1 Gammaproteobacteria bacterium | reverse complement strand
CCCGATCCAGGTACTCTTCTGAAATATTTTTATGCGCATCAAGCCCAGCAGCCATGCGCACCATGTACTTGACTGAATCGATGGGATAAATTTGTCCCGATTTGAAGGTCGCGACCAACAAGTGAAATGAGTTGGAACCCAAATCAATGGCGGCGTAAGTGTTGCGAAGCGAAATTGGCATCGGTTTATTTTAACCAATGCCAATTCTGTTGTGTGTAGATTTGTTACGGTTTTAGTGAGCTTTGCTCTAATCTTACCGCTTCATCGAAGTGAAAAATTCTTCGTTGGTCTTGGTGTCTTTGAGTTTGTCCAACAAAAATTCAATGGCTTGCAAATCGTCCATAGGATTCAAAATTTTACGCAGGATGTGGGCTTTTTGCAGGAAGTCTGGTTCAACAATCAAATCTTCACGACGGGTTCCTGACTTGTTGATGTTCATCGCTGGCCAAATGCGTTTCTCAGCGGCGCGGCGATCCAGATGCACCTCCATATTACCCGTACCTTTAAATTCCTCAAAAATCACTTCGTCCATTTTAGAACCAGTTTCCACCAAACCGGTAGCGATGATGGTCAAAGAACCACCCTCTTCCACATTACGCGCTGCACCGAAGAATTTCTTCGGACGGTGCAAAGCATTGGCATCCACACCACCGGTCAAAATCTTGCCGGAAGCCGGTGTGACCGTGTTATAGGCACGTGCCAGGCGGGTGATCGAATCAAGCAAAATAATCACATCCTGTTTGTGTTCCACCAATCGTTTGGCACGCTCAATCACCATATCGGCTACCTGGACGTGTCGTGCTGCTGGCTCATCAAAGGTAGATGCAATCACTTCACCTTTAACCGTTCGTTGCATGTCGGTCACTTCTTCAGGACGCTCATCAATCAGCAACACAAACAGTTTGGCTTCTGGATTGTTGAGTGCAATGGAAGTTGCGATGTTTTGCAAAATCATGGTTTTACCCGCTTTGGGTGGTGACACAATCAAGCCACGCTGTCCTTTACCAATCGGTGAAATCAAATCGATGATTCGGGTGGTCAAATCTTCTCGAGAACCGTCACCTCGTTCCATTTTCAATTGTTCAGTGGCAAACAAAGGAGTCAGGTTTTCGAAAATTATTTTTCCTTTGGTATTTTCAGGCGGCTCGTAGTTGATGGTGCTGATTTGCAACAAGGCAAAATAACGTTCAGAGTCTTTGGGTGGCCTGATTTTGCCAACTATGGTATCACCGGTTTGTAAACCAAAACGTCTGATTTGGCTTGGAGACACATAGATGTCATCAGGCCCTGCCTGATAAGAACCTTCTGGCGCTCGTAAAAATCCAAAACCATCAGGCAACACTTCAAGCACGCCATCGCCAAAAATGTCTTCACCTTTCTTGGCATGTTTTTTCAGGATTGAAAAAATCATTTGTTGCTTGTGTACACGAGAACGTGTTTCTACACCTGTTTTTTTCGCAATTTCTGTCAACTTGGTTGTCGACATTTGTTTCAATTCAGATAGATTCATATTTTTTTATGGCAGAAAGCCGGTTTGATGGTTTTGAGTGATTTAAGTTAAAAGTTTCCCTAATAAATGCGTCATGTCACATTGGCATGCGCCAAAATTTTTAGTTAATTCGTCAGGATTATTGCTTTCGACAAAAGGCTTGTCGGAATTGATGTGTATAAACTACCATGTAAATTTGATGCTGTCCAGCGTGAAAATAAAAAAACGCCTGATTGTTTTGAAAATCAGGCGTTATTTAACAGCTTAGGCGGTGTGCTTATTTAAAAAGTCCATTAATTGTCCTTTTGATACAGCACCAACATGCTGATCAATGACTTCACCGTTTTTGAACACCATCAATGTAGGGATGCCTCTGATGGCCATCTTAACTGCAGTTTCCTTGTTGTCTTCGATGTTTAATTTGGCCACTTTAACCTGGCCATCCAGCTCATCGGCCACTTCTTCCAGAATGGGTGCAATCATGCGGCAAGGGCCACACCATTCTGCCCAGTAATCCACCAGTACAGGCACCTCAGAGTTGGTAATTTCATCGAAAGTGGCATCAGTTGCCGTAATAATGTTTTCGCTCATGTTGTTCTCCATAAACCTTGGTCAAAGGTCTGTTGATAATTTTTCTGCTATATATGGCTGTTTTTAATAAATTCAATCTTATCAACCATCATTCCAAAATCTGTAAAAATTTGGGCATGTCAAAGATGGTGATTTGCTGCTCGGCCAGTGCCAGGATATTACCCTTTTTCAGTTTGGTAAAGGTGCGGCTTAAAGTTTCTTCCGCCAAACCCAAATAATTGGCCAAATCCCGTTGGGAAATTTGAAAGGGAAACTGACTGGCTGAGAATCCTCGCGAGTAGTATAGGTCTGAAACATCTTTGACAAAACTAACGAGCTTCTGTTTGGCCGTGTATTCACTGTGGGCAATTTCATACTGAATGATTTTTTCACTCATCATTTTCAGAACCCGGTTCTGAATGTCCTTGTATTTCATCGCCAATTCTTGCAATGGATAGAAAGGAATCACACAATAAGAGCCTGAACTGACGGCTTTAATGGTGGTTTTGTATTTGCCTTCGTGAATGCCGTCAAACCCCATCACCTGACCGGGAATAAAAATATCCACAATGCGCTCATCGCCCTGTTGTGTCAAATACACCGACTTGAACATGCCAGAATGAACTGTGTACAGATTCTGGAATGTAGCACCAGCTTCAAAAACCGTCTGATTTTTTTCTATCATGATGTGTGAATCAATGATGGTCTCGATGGCCTCAATTTCAATGGAGTTGATTCTTACCCTGCGATTATCCACAACTTTGGTACACAACTCACAATCACCACAATTACTTGAAGGGTTGGATAAAAAGTCCGATTTTGTTTTAAACATGTTTGTAAATTTATATTTTTCTTTATAAAAGCCCTAATCTTGACATTAGTCAATCATGGTCTTGGCCAAGCATCATTATAATTCATGCCAATCACTAAATGGGCAAATAAGCATTGAAAATATGATTGATTTTAACGATAAGATAGTCAAGCAATTTACGATTGCTACGATTTTTTGGGGCATTGTTGGCATGTTGGTCGGCGTTTTGATCGCTGCGCAACTGACATGGCCGGCTTTGAATTTTGACATTCCATGGCTCACTTACAGCCGATTGCGCCCACTGCATACCAATGCCGTGATATTTGCATTCGGTGGTAATGCCTTGTTAGGAACGTCCTTTTATGTGGCACAAAGAACCTGTCAGGTTAAACTTTTTTCTAACAGCATGGCCAGTGTGGTTTTCTGGGGTTACCAATTAGTCATTGTTGGTGCTGCATTGACACTGCCTTTTGGATACACGCAAAGTAAGGAATATGCTGAATTGATTTGGCCATTAGACGTGTTATTAACCGTGGTCTGGGTTTTGTATGCCATTGTTTATTTCGGCACCATTGCCACCAGAACAGTTAAACACATATATGTCGCCAATTGGTTCTACTCTGCTTTCATCATCACCATCGCGGTATTACACATTGTCAACAACCTGGCCATCCCAGTTAACTGGCATTTGTCATATCCGGTCTTTTCTGGCGCTGTGGATGCCTTGACCCAATGGTGGTATGGCCACAACGCAGTGGGCTTTTTCTTAACTGCTGGTTTCTTGGGTATGATGTATTATTTCGTACCGAAACAAGCAGGGCGTCCTGTTTATTCATACCGCTTATCAATTGTTCATTTCTGGGCGTTGGTTTCTACTTATATGTGGGCCGGCCCCCATCACTTGCAATACACTTCTTTACCGGATTGGGCTCAGTCATTGGGCATGGTGTTCTCTTTGATTTTATTAGCACCATCATGGGGTGGCATGATTAACGGCATGATGACCTTATCAGGCGCATGGGATAAATTACGTTCCGACCCAATCATTAAAATGATGATTGTGGCTTTGTCTTTCTATGGCATGAGTACTTTCGAAGGCCCCATGATGTCTATCAAAACGGTAAATGCCTTATCACACTACACCGACTGGACCATTGGCCACGTTCATTCTGGTGCTTTGGGTTGGGTGGCCTTGATGACCATGGCTTCCATGTACACTTTGGTGCCCAGACTCTGGGGTCGTGAAAGCATGTACAGCACCCACTTAATCAATGTGCACTTCTGGATTGCCACATTGGGTATTGTGCTTTACATCGCTTCAATGTGGATTGCTGGTGTGATGCAGGGGTTGATGTGGCGTGAAGTTGATGCCAACGGCGCTTTGGTTTACAGCCATGTAGAAAGTATTGAGGCCACTTATCCTTACTATGTCATTCGTCTGGTTGGCGGGTTGTTGTTCCTTGTCGGTATTTTGATTCAAGCCTACAACACCTGGAAGACCATCAAAGGCGATAAAAGCGAAAATGAAAATGCTGTAGCAACTAAAACAGCAGGAGCAAGCGCATGAGCAAGCATGAGAAAATAGAAAAGAATATTGGTTTGATGGGTGTCATGGTCGCGGTAGTCATCAGTTTTGCCGGTATCATTGAAATTGCACCCCTGATGTCTCAAGCCAGTGTGGTTGAACCTGTTCCTGGTCTGGAACCCAGAAATCCTTTGGAGCTGGCAGGTCAGAATGTTTATGTGTCTGAAGGTTGTTACAACTGTCACTCACAACAGGTACGACCCTTTGTTGACGAAACTTTGCGTTATGGTCACTATTCTGTCGCTGGTGAATCAGTTTATGACAGACCTTTCCAATGGGGTTCAAAACGAACCGGCCCAGACCTGGCACGTGTAGGTGGCAGGTATTCTAATGAGTGGCATGAAATCCATTTGATGGACCCACGTTCGGTGGTTCCTACGTCCAATATGCCTGGTTATCCCTGGTTGGCAGATACACCTGTAGATATCGAGCAAACAGTTGAAAGTATGAAAGTGTTGAAAATGTTGGGTCACCCTTATTCAGATGATGACATTGCCAACGCGGCTGCCAGCCTGACTGACAAAACCCAATTAGATGCTCTGGTGGCGTATCTGCAAGATTTGGGCACCGCCATGCCAAGGAGTTACCAATGATCAGTGGAATTTACACAGCTGTATTAATCCTGTTGTTCCTGGGCATTGTGGCCTGGGCATGGAGCAAACAGAACAAAGAAAAATTTGAAGAGTTGTCATACACCGCTTTACAAGAGGATGAGGAAATGACAGCCAACAATGAGGAGAAAATCCATGAGTAATTTTTGGCACTGGACCGTTATCATTGTAGTGATAGCACACATCGTCGCATATTTGTGGCTGCTACTTGCTACTTCAAAGAAAAAAGTTGATAAACGTGAAGACAACACCACCGGTCATGTGTGGGATGATGATTTGATGGAATTAGACAACCCCATGCCTCGCTGGTGGTTGTGGTTGTTTGTATTGACCATCGTGTTTTCTTTGGGATATTTATATCTTTACCCAGGTTTGGGTAACATCAAGGGCAGTAAAGAATGGACTTCAGTGGACGAGTTCAAAACTGCTTACGAGGCCAACACCGAAGCACGTAATCGTTCTTTTGCTGGCTTCATTAACAAACCAATAGAAGAGTTGATTAAAGATGAAAACGCCATGCTGATTGGTAAACGCATCTTCTCCAACAACTGTGCCCTGTGTCATGGATCAGATGCTGCCGGTGCGGTAGGTTTTCCTAACCTCACTGATGATGATTGGAACTGGGGTGGTGAGTTTGATAACATCTTGACCACCATCACTGGTGGACGGATGGGTGTGATGCCAGCCTTTGCACCTGCTTTGGGTGAAGAGGGTACCAAACAGGTGGCCGCCTATGTGCGCAGCTTGTCAGGCATTGACCATGATACCAGTCTGGCAGCAGAAGGCGAGCAAAAATTCGGCATGTTTTGTGCCGCTTGTCATGGCCCTGATGCTAAAGGGAATGACATGTTTGGGGCGCCAAATTTGACCGATGACATCTGGCTACATGGTTCGCACGAAATCATCGAAACTGCTTTGTATGAAGGTTTGAATGGCAACATGCCAACACAAAAAGATATACTTGATGAGAATCGCATCAAGCTGGTTGCCGCCTATGTCTATTCACTGAGCAATCAATAACTACTGAAACAAAAGGGGGCTCGACCAAGCCTCCTGCTTAAATGAGAAATACAAACCATGGGAACAGAACCTATTGTAAAAAACCGGGATTTCAATGACCGCCAGATAAAACGTATTTTTTACCGCCGTTTAGGCATCGTTATTTGGGTTTCTTTTTTTACTGCAACGGTTCAATCCATGGTATTTTTTGCCCTGTTTGACCCATCATACTTGGGTCAATTGTCCAGTTTTGCTGTGGACATCACCCAATGGCAAGGTTATGCCATTGGGTTCGTTTTTTTCTGGGCATTTACATTCTCAGCCGCACTGTTCAGTGGCGTGGTGTTGGCATTGCCCCGTTCCCGATTGGCCAAACGCAACCCTAACAATTAAGCAGGCCTTATAATACAGTAACCCATACAACAACTTAACAGGCTGTTCAAATGAATAAACAAGAAACCAAGCCAGTTGAACTGAGTTTATACAAAGCTCACGAAAAAATTTACCCTCGAGAAATCAAAGGTCGCTTCCAATTCAAGAGGAAATTGGCCGTGTTCGTTTTGCTGGGGCTGTTTTATGTGCTGCCCTGGATCAGTTGGGAAGGCCAACAGGCCATTTTGTTTGATTTACCTCAACGGCGTTTTCACTTGTTTGGCCTCACTCTTTGGCCTCAAGATTTTATTTTCCTGGCTTTGATGCTGATCATCGCAGCCTTTTCGTTGTTTTTCTTTACAGCCCTGGCGGGTCGCCTGTGGTGTGGCTTTGCCTGTCCGCAAACAGTTTGGACTGAAGTCTTTATTTGGCTGGAACAATTCACCGAGGGTAATCGCAACAAGCGAATGAAATTGGACAAAGGCCCCTGGACCACAGAAAAAATTCTGCGAAAAACCAGCAAACAAATATTGTGGATTACGTTTGCTCTGTGGACTGGATTTACTTTTGTTGGCTTTTTTACACCCATCAAGGATGTTGCTCATCATTTGATGCAATGGACTTTGGGTCCCTGGGAAGGTTTCTGGTTGTTTTTCTATGCCTTGGCTACCTATGGGAATGCCGGATTTTTACGCGAACAAGTTTGTTTGTACATGTGCCCTTATGCACGCTTCCAAAGCGCCATGTTCGATAAAGAGACACTGATCATCTCGTATGATGAAGCCCGTGGTGAACCCCGAATGCGTGGTAAGAAACGAAGAGAATCAGAAAAACCGGGAGACTGTATTGATTGCACCCTTTGTGTGCAGGTGTGCCCAACCGGAATCGACATCCGTGATGGGCTGCAGTATGAATGCATTGGCTGTGCCGCTTGTATTGATGCCTGTGATGACGTGATGGAAAAAAGTGGTATGCCGAAAGGACTGATTCGCTATACTACAGAAAATGCCCTGCAAGGTAAGCCAACTCATATCTTCCGTCCCAGAACCATTATTTACATGATTATTCTGTTGGCCTTGGTCAGTGCTTTTGTGTTGGCACTGTTTAATCGCAGTTCCATTGATATGAATGTGATTCATGACCGCAACAGTTTCTACCGGGTGGTGGATGCAAACACCATTGAAAATGTTTATACTCTGAAAATCATGAACAAGGGCACTGAAACCACTGAATATCATGTGGCTGCTTCAGGTATAGAGGGTCTCGAAGTTGAGTTGGGTATGAATGAAACAATGATTGCCGCCGACCCCGGACAACTGGTAATCGTACCAATAAAAATCAAAGCTGATAAAGCTGTTGCCAATAAAAAAATTCACACCATAGAAGTCACTGTCAGCAAAGCTGGTGATGATAATCTGGAAGCAGAGGCTTCTGAAAAAGTAAAATATTTTGGGTATAAAAAATGACAGAACAACAACCAAAAGGCCAACCTGTAAAAAAACAACCTTGGTATAAATACCCTTGGGTTTGGTTCATGATTTCATTGCCTGCCAGTGCGGTCATTGCCGGGCTTTACACTGTTTATATTGCCCAGCAAAACGCCCCGCAGGTTATCGTAAAGCAAAACAAGTTCCAAATAGATAAAGACGACTGATGTCCACTTGTTTTCACTGCGGTGAAACCATTCCCAAAGGTGTCAACCTTTCCGCGAAAATAGAAGGTGTTGAACAACCAATGTGTTGTATCGGTTGTCAAGCCGTGGCGCAGTTTCTCAGCGAAAATGACCATGAGGTTTTCTATCAGTACCGCAATGACCAATTACCTGCCGAACAAGTCAACTTCAACAACGGCGATTGGCTGCATCTTGACACTGATGAAGTTTTCAACCGCATCACCCAAGCTGTTGAAGCAGGCAAATATCAGGCCACCATCAAGATAGAGGGCATGTATTGCAGTGCTTGTGGCTGGTTGCTACAAAAAGTCCTGCAATCTCGAGCTGGCATCAGTGATTTACACATCAATGCAGTGACGCAAAACTTACAAATTGTCTTTGATCCTAAGGTTATCAAGCTCAGTGAAATATTCGCCCAAATCAACACCCTGGGTTACCAACCTTTACAACAGCAAGAAGCCAATCAAAACGCCAATTACGAACGCAATCAACAGCTGAAAAAAATTGCCGTGGCCGGGTTTGGCATGATGTTTATCATGACCTTGGCGGTGCCCTTGTATTCGCCAGAAAACATGTCGGTGGCACCACACATTCAACGGTTCTTTTTAATGATTAGCATGTTGATTGCGACGGTGGTGTTTTTCTATTCTGGTATGGGTTTTGTCAACAATGCGATTCGCGATCTGAAAAACCGACACCTGGGCATGGATGTACCGGTGGCCTTGTCCATTGGTCTGGCTTATTTTGTCAGCATTTACCTGAGTTTCAAACAACAAGGTCATGTTTATTTTGATTCAATGACCATGTTTATTTTTTTTCTGTTACTTGGCCGATTTATCGAATCACAGGTGCGACACAAAGGCATGAATGTCCGCGAATCGTTGTTTGCTTTGGTGCCCGTCAGTGCTGAACAAAAAGTGGACAATGAGCAATACCAAACCATTCCACTGGATCAGGTGGTCAAAGGCGATGTGCTGCGGGTTAAATCTGGTGAAACCATTCCTTGTGACGGTGTGATTGTCAAAGGTCATGCACAAGTCAATGAAGCCATCCTCACCGGTGAATCGCAGTTAATAGACAAAGGCCTTGATGATTTGGTTTATGCTGGCGCCCGATTAGTTGGTGGTGAAGTTTTGATAGAAACCACGGTCAATAATCAAGACAGCTTTCTGTCCAAATTAGCCGATTTGATGGAACTGGCACAAAGCAAAAAACCAGCCAGTTTGCAATTGGTCGACCAAATAGCCAGTTACTTTGTGGCAACGGTGTTGTTATTAGCCAC
>JAUHXW010000091.1 GCA_030426705.1 Gammaproteobacteria bacterium | reverse complement strand
GAAATTAAAGTCGAATTGATTGATCGTTTTGGTCCTCTTCCTGAACAGGCACAAAATTTGTTTTATTTACTTAAATTTAAACAGCAAGCCAAACCATTAAACATCAAATCACTGGTTATGAATGAAGAATTTGCTGATATAAAGTTCACTAAGCAAAGTGAAACGTTTTTTGCCAAATTGATACAGTTACTGCAAAAACAACCCGAAAAATTCAAACCTCTGCCAGACAATGGCTTAAGATACCTCGGTGATTTCCCACAAGCAGCACAACGAATAGATGCAATCCGTCACCTTTTTGATATACTGAAAGCATGAAAAAAATTCTGACAATTCTACTGTTACTACCTCAAATTACATTTACCCAGGAATATCAGGCTTTACATCCTGACAATTGGGTTTACGATGTTGAAGTGGTGGTTTTTGGTCGCCAATTAGCTCAACCTGATGCATTGAACATCAATAGCAAAACAAGCAACCTGGATGTCCCGATTCATGAACTTTTGATGGACCATGATGGTTTACCTTTGACAGAAGCCTTGCCACAGGAAGATCCCGATGAATCAGGACAATGGCAAGTGCCCGTGGAAGGTGAAATGCCCGATCAACAAGCGCTGGTTTGGGTTTTGATGCAAAAGGACATGAATCATCCCGTCGTCAACAGGTTGCAAAGTAATCCAACCATTAAACCCTTAATCTTCCAAAAGTGGCGACAACCCGCAACTCAATTTTTATCACCCGAGTATGTCACTGTTACCTCAATCATCAAGCCACAAGTGTTTTTTGAAAATGAACCATCTTATGCTGAAGATAACCCGTTTGAAACGCAGCTTGAGGTCATTCATGAAGATTATGCTTTTGATGGTGTAGTCGCCTATTCAAAACAAAAATTTGATCATGTAACAGTTAAAATGAACTACTTCCGCCATGACCCATTTGGAGAATTGGTCAGTTATACCATAGATCAAAAACAACGTATTAAAATGAGTAAGTGGCAATATTTTGACCACCAACAATTTGGCGTAATGGTCAAAGTTTCTCCTATCATCATTGAAGCAACCCAAGAAAACGGAGATTGATATGACATCATTGAGATTATACTTTTTACTGATTTTGTTAACTTTTATAAATGGTTGTCAAAAGGATGTGATAACAAAACAACAATCAACCGTTAAAGTCACCAATTGGCAACTTGATGTTACCGAAAGCCAATTCAGTTTTGTAACGGTCAAAAATAAAACCCATGCAGAGGAAAACACCATTGATTTTGCTGATGGTGGCATCGATAAGAACGGCAACATGACTTTGTCATTGGATTTAGCCAGCGTAAATACTTTGATAGAGCGCCGTGATGAACGATTAAGAGGTATATTGTTTGAAACAGAAAAATATCCAACAGCCGACATAAAAGCCACCTTAACACACAAATTGCCTTTGGATACCCCCATAGAGGTGGCGTTTGAACTTGATTTACATGGGCACAAGAAAGCAATGAAAACCAGTGTGATGGTACAAGAAGTGGGTCAACAATTGGTGGTCATCAATTATGAACCAGTATTAGTTAATGCCAAAGACTTTAATTTGGATCCAGGTATCAATCAATTAACCAAAATCGCTGGTTTGCAAAGCATCAATTATGAAGTATTGGTCGATTTCAAACTGACGTTTGAGCAATATAATTAAACTGCCCTGAAAAATATTTCAGGAAAATATTTTCATGTAACCCGTAGGGCGTTTCACACGGATGTGTAACGTAAAAAGGCCTTCCTGTCCTTATTTCAGTGTCGGTTAAAAAACACTTAACCACAAAAGTGTGATTTTGCTGATGTTTTTTAACCTCACTTGAGCCAACAGGCTCAAGGTGGCACTTCCCTGTGCCACAATACCATTTAAAAGGGTATGCAAGCTGGTAAAATAATTTTAAAAAAAGTAAGATAACAAGCTATTTTTAAGCGGAAAAATCATGGGTATTCTAAAAGGTAAAAAAGCATTGATTGTGGGTGTAGCCAGTAACCGTTCTATCGCCTGGAGCACCGCAGAATTCATGCATCAACAAGGCGCGGAATTGGCATTCACCTATCTGGATGACAAACTAAAAAAACGTGTTGACAAAATCGCTGAGGAAACCAATTCAGAAATCGTATTGCCTTGCGATGTGCAATCAGACCAACAAATCAATGATGTTTTTACAGAACTGGGCAAAGTCTGGGATGGCCTGGACATCATCGTTCATTCTGTGGGTTTTGCACCACGTGAATTATTACAAGGCTCATACCTCGATAATTTAACGCGTGAAGGCTATCAAACAGCGATGGACATCAGTTCTTACAGTTTCGCCGCATTGGGCAAGGCCGGTCGCGAAATGATGCAGGGCCGTGATGCAGCACTTTTGACTTTGACCTATTTGGGTGCCATCAGAGCCATGACCAACTACAACGTTATGGGCGTGGCCAAAGCTGCCCTGGAAGCCAATGTACGCTATATGGCACATTCTTTGGGAGCTGAAGGCATCAGAGTCAACGGCATTTCAGCCGGACCTATCAAAACGCTGGCCGCATCGGGTATTGGTAATTTCAAATCGATGTTAGAACATGTTGCCAATGCTGCACCATTGAAACGCAATGTAACTCAGGAAGATGTGGCTAAAGCCGCTGCCTTTTTGTGTTCCGACTGGGCCAATGGCATCACCGGTGAAATCACTTATGTTGATTCTGGTTATAACATCATGGCCATGACTGAAATTGGATAAGCCAACTTAAACAATCTACCAACGGACCTTTTAAAAACACTGACATGAGAAACAGCTTACTCTTTCTTTTGATTATTTTAACTGTTGGTTGTCAACAGCAGGCTGACAAAATTCCAGATGAAATATGGTCAAAAAACAATGTAGGTGTTGGGCAAATGGGTTCGTTTGATTATGAAGCGGCTTTTGAATCTTTCAGAGAAATACACCAAAATTTTCCTGAGGAGCCTCTTTTCCAGCACAATTACATAATTTCAAGATTTAATCGCCAAAAGCAAGGAGATGAAGAGCAAGCGATTGAAGATTTGAAAGCAATAATTCAGTCGAATCCAAACGATATAGTTGCACATTATTTATTGGGGTTGCTTTATTTTAACCAGGGAAGTTGTGAAACAGCCAATGAACATTTCAGTTATGTTGTCAACGCAGATACCAATGACGCCTATGCCAAATATTTTTTTGGTCAATGCCAACTGCAACTTGGAAACTTAGAGTCCGCGTATTCACTATTTAATAGCTCCATAGCCCTTGATCCCTATTTAAGGTCCGCTTATTACGGTGCTTTTATGGTTGCACAAAGACAGGGTTTATCAGATGAGGCAGAAAGGTTTCTTGAAGATTACCAAAAGCTTGAGATGAATCCTCAATCTCGCTTGGCAGAAATCAAATATACCCGAATGGGGCCAAAAGCCATGGCCCAAACGAACCTGGAAGAACAACATGAAATAGATAACACACTTAAAACTGTACAAGCACCCTTTGTCACACCTCAATCATTTGCAAAACCATTTCCGCATTTGAAGGTTACTGTTGTTAATTTTGAAGAACCTGAGATTTGGGTTGCGGCCAATGATAAAGTCGAAATATATCGACAAATCCAATCCACTTGGAACATTGATCGAATAATTAATGCTCCAGGGCTTCATGAAACTGACCACATCTCAATAACAGATGTTAATCAGGATGGCTTACTGGATGGATATGTCACCTCACTTAAGAACGAAGACAAAGTGTTTATTCAATCGCCTGATAACAATTGGGATTTAGTGGCGCAACCGTTACCGGAGGCCAATTTACCTCAATCAAGACAAATCAAAATAGCAGATATTGACCACGATGGTGATTTAGATGTCATCAGCCTAGATCAGCAAGGTCGGTTAAGTTTGATCAATAACAATGGTAACAACACATTCCAATTGATTGAGTTACAAGAAATTGAAGGGTTTATAAACAATAATTTTATTGACGTGGACTTGATTGATATTGATGGTGACAGAGATCTGGATTTATTGTTATTAAAAAATAATGAATTATTGCTACTCGCCAATGGCCGTTTATGGAACTATCATTTGAAACAGCATGCTTTGGCCTTTAATGCTAAACAGCTGTTAACAAAATATGACGATGATGGAAGTGCAACAGCCTACCTAAGTGATGACAGTCATAACATTCACATATCTAACTATGATGCCTTCAATGATACATGGCAATGGTCTCAAAAATCATTTAATGATGCATTTGAATCCTTTACTGTAGAAGATTTTGATGGCAATGGTGAAGAAGACTGGTTACTTTTTTCTGCCAATCAAATTCAATATCATAACCAAGAGAATCAAAGCCAAATATTTTCATTCGAAAATCCATTGGTTGCGTTTCATATCCTCGCCAGCAAAAACGGTCCAGAATTGTTATGTATCGGTCAAGATGAATTGAAAACCATATCAGCAAGCCAAGAGCGAAACTCTTTCCTAACTTTGGGACTAACAGGAAAAGAATTAACAGCAGATTCGATGCGCTCTAATGCTTTGGGAATAGGTACGGAATTAATTGTACACAATGGGCAATTTCACAAAAAGTCAATTTATTTGAATCATTCACACCACTCCAATCAATCAATTGGTGCCATTAACATCCCAGCCTTTAGCACTGCTGATGAGCCCGATGTTGTTGATTTTATAGAAATTCAATGGCCTGATGGTGTTTATCAAACTGAGCTTAATCTACAACCTGGTGAATTCATCAAAATAACCGAAACTCAGAGACAGTTATCATCCTGTCCGGTGTTGTTTATTGAGCAAAATGGTTCTTTTGAATTTTTAACTGATGTCATGGGTGTAGGCGCTACCGGATTTTTGATTGATAATGAAAATTATGCATCTCCCAGAGATTGGGAATTCTTACTGTTAAGTCAACAACAAGTTGAACAAAGCCAATTTAACTTCTTAGTGACTGAGCCTATGGAAGAAACCATGTTTTTAGATGCATTAGCCATGAAGTATTATGAGACTGAAGTTGGCATTAATGCAGTTCTTGATGAACGATTAGCGATCAAAAGCGACCAACCCACAGGCGAGTTGATGTTTTACAAGGAACGTTGGCTACCACGACAAATCATCAGTCAAAATGGCGAAGACACGACCTCATTTAACCAGTCAGTTGATGCAAATCCACTACCCGTTGGCGAATTGGATTTAAGATTTTTAGGACGATTAAAGGAGCCTCAAGAACATGTCATGATTTTTGAACAAGTTTTGGAAGGCAATCTGATTTTGATGCTACATGGTTGGGTAGAATATGGTTATTCCCAAACCAGCTTTGCTGCCTGGCAAGCGGGTGAATCGCTACAATATCCCAGTTTAGATGTTGAAATAGATGGTGAATGGGTCAATGTTCTTGATAACTGGGGATTTCCGGCAGGTATGCCAAAAATGTCAGCCATCAAATTCACCCTACCTGAAGGAAAAACTGCGAATAAGTTAAGAATAAGAAGTACGCAAGAAGTTTATATTGACCAGATCAGTGTGGCTGAACGTATCTACCCCGAAGTTAAAGTTCATGAAATCCCTTTAGTGAACGCGAATTTATCAATTATCGGTTTTCCAAAAAGAGACAATGGGCCCCATCGTTACCCTATTTACGATTTCAGCCAGAGAAAGCCTTTTGCGGATACCAGACACATGACGGGTGCCTACACTCAATTGGGACCGGTAGAGCCTTTGGTTGAACAAAAAGACAACGCATTGGCCATTGTATCCGGAGGTGAAGCGGTCACATTTAAATTTGATAAACCTGAACATAAACCAGCAAAAAACAGACAAAGATTTTATGTGATGGAATTCTATGGATGGGCAAAAGACATGGATATTTTGACTGAAAATGATAAATATTTGACACCGTTACCTCATTCTGGTGAAATTACTCCACAAGCAAATGCATTAAATAAACAATATAATACAAGATTTATGTCCGGCAACTAATGAAACACGAAACCAGTCATCGTAATCAATATTCTAAAGCTGTTGGCCCTAAACTTTACAGCGTACTTATCACTTTATTGCTGTTGATAGCATTACTTGCAATAAACTCAATTTATTTAGCTGGCGTTACTTTCTATGAATGGTTAATAGACACCAGTATTCAAGATGCCTTTTATCTTTGGATGTTTTTGGGGCACTTGGTTTTAGGTATTACGGTGATAATCCCCTTATCTATTTATGGTTTCATACATGCCAAGAACACCCAAAGCTACAAAAATAAAACAGCCAAAAGAGCTGGTTATTTGTTATTGATAAGCTCTTTTGTAGTCATCATAACAGGTTTATTACTAACCCGATTGACTGAAAATCTGGAATCATTCAACAGTCATTATCGCCTTCTTATTTACTGGCTTCATGTGCTTATACCTGTATTTTGTTGCTGGTTATTTGTATTACATCGCTTAGCTGGACGTTCTTTGAATTTAAAACTGGGCAAATGGGTTGTCGTTTTTACTTTATTGACTTTGTTGGCTTATATAACCCTTTCAGAAAAAGAAGTTAAACAACTGTCTGATAATGGGCACTTAACGCCAACTTTCGCCACCACTGATTCCGGTGGTTTGATTCCTGCTCACAAATTGAATAACAATGAATTTTGTACGAGCTGTCACGAAGATACCCATCAGCAATGGCTCAGTTCGGTGCATCATTTTTCAAGTTTCAACAACCCAGCCTATGCTTTTGCTGTAAACAACACACGAGAGAAAATGAAGGCTCGTGATGGTCATGCCGATGCAGCTCGATTATGTGCAGTTTGTCATGATCCAGTCTTGTTATTCAGTGGAGAATTTGATGGATTAACCAAAGAACAAGAAAAGTTAAGTAATGCCCAAGCAGGAATAACCTGTAGCTCATGCCATTTAATTGAACAAATCAACAGTCATAAAGGGAACGGTGCTTTCCAATTGGCACTACCAGTGGAATACCCATTAACTGAATCAGAAGACCCCCTTTTTAAGTGGGTGAATAATTTATTGATTAAAAGTAAACCTGATTTACATAAATCCACGTATTTAAAACCATTACACCAGGATGCTCTGTTTTGTTCGACTTGTCATAAAGTTTCTTTACCTGCTGAGTTAAATGATTTTAGATGGTTACGTGGACAAAATCATTTCGATAGTTTTTGGCTCAGTGGCGTATCTGGTCACAAGGTAAATAGTTTTTATTACCCACCAAAAGCAAAAGAGGCTTGTCAAGACTGTCACATGAAGCCAATCGAATCAGATGATATCGCCGCTGACTACGTGGCTGAGTCAGGAATGAGGTTGGTCAAAGACCATCGGTTTGATGTGGCCAACAATGCCATCAAATATTTAAAAGATCAATTACACAATGAAAAGCATTCTGAATTATTAAAAAATTCAGTAGAGATTGATTTGTTTGGAATTAAAACAGATGAAATTGATTTAGATACATTACAAATTTCTGATGGTCGTGAATTAACAGCCAACAATGAACAAACATATATCATTGAAGCAGTTTTAAAAACCAAGACATTAGGACATTTATTTACCCAAGGCACAGCCGATTCCAATCAAATTTGGTTAGAAATAGCTATTTATGATAATAACCAATTAATTGCTCATAATGGCGGTGTAAATGATGCGGGTGAATTAAATCCATATGCTTATTTAGCCAACGCTTTTATCATTGATCGCGAAGGTAATAAAATTGAGTTAAGAAACGCCGAAGACATATATACTGCACTTTACAATCATCAAATTCCACCTGGTGCAGCCGCCATAGTTCATTTTGAATTCGATCTACCTCCAGAAACCTCAGAAAATATTCATATTGAAGCCAACCTGTATTATCGTAAATTCAATACAAAATATTATCGCGCTTTCATGAATCAGCCTGATTTAATCAATGATTTACCAGTGGTAAAAATAGCTTCTTCGAATTTAAACCTAAACCAATCTGATGGCAAAGAAAACAGCAAAGACTCATTATGGAAGAGATGGAATGATTATGGTATAGCGCTGTTAAGAAACAAGGAGTATAAATCTGCAGCTTATGCTTTCAATCAAGTCATTAATTCAGGGAAACCACATGGACTGATTAATTTATTGCGGGTTCACTTACAGGAGGGCAGATTAGGTTTGGCTCAAGAGCTACTAGATCAAGCCATTGAAAGAAATGATTATCCCTATCCATGGCACCTGGATTATTTCACGGGCAAACTTCATTTCTTAAATGGAAGAATAAATGAAGCGATAACTTCTTTTCATATTGTAATGGAAAGTCAATATGAAACTGCTGTTAAGTCTGATTTTGATTTTAGTAAGGACTATGGCTTTTTGACTGAAGTTGCTCAAGCCTATATCCAAATGGCACTCAATGGTGAAGAACAAAAAATTACGCTGAGAGGCACTATACGAATGTCTGATATGGTTACAAAATGCCGAGAATTTGTTTCAGGAAATCCTTAAACTTAATTCAGAATGGGCCCCAGCCTATTATGGACTATTCACCACAGCGAAAATTAAAGGCGATAAAGATCAAGCCAACCTGATGCAAGAAAAGTATGAGTTTTATAAAGTAGATGATCGCATTAATGAAGTGGCCATAAATAAGGCAAGGTTAAAATACCCAGCTGCGGATAAGGCTGCCAACAGATTGGTGCTTTATCAATTAGACAGTGACCCTTCATACCCCCTCACTTTGCAACAATTTCAAGCAAAACAAGACATTATCATCATTGATTAGATATGACACAGCGCAATCATTCTACATACAGATCCTTTTATTTAAAAAGTTTATTGGCATTATTTGTTCTCGGTTTAGTTGCTTATGCATTGTATTGGTATAAAACCTCAAAAGCTGAACAACAGAAAAGCTCAATAACACATCCAACAGTAACTCAAACAACAAAAACCAACCAACATAAACCGCCTGATGTAGTATTCACAGAAGAAAGCGAAATCAGGGGCGTTAAATACAATCATTTCAGCGGTGCTACAGGGAATAAATGGTTACCTGAGTCTATGGGTGCAGGGATTGCTATTATTGACATTGAAAATGATGGTGATTTAGATTTATTTTTAACCAATGGTACATCTTGGGATGGCAACAATAACACCAGTAACCAACTTTTTGTCAATGATGGGCAAGGGTATTTCACTGAACAAAGCGCTAACAGAAATATAAACCAAACTTTATATGGTACTGGCGTTGCTGTTGCTGATGTTAACCAAGATGGCTTTCAGGACATTTTTGTAGCAGCTATTGGAAGTAATGTTCTTTATCTGAATCAGCAAGATGGTACATATAAAATTTCTGACAACTCCTTCAATTGTGAAGCCAGTGACTGGACCACATCGGCTGGTTTTTTTGATTATGACAATGA
>JAUHXW010000429.1 GCA_030426705.1 Gammaproteobacteria bacterium | reverse complement strand
GCTTGGATGTTGGCTTAAATAAACTTTGCCTTGATAAGGTGATGTCAGCCAACCATCAGACAATACAGGGTCATATTGTAAATCCAAAACCGATGAAATAGCCACTCCTGACGAACCCAACACCCAAACACCATCAAGTGCAGGTAAATTATAAAAAGTGCCATCTGGCAAGGTTTGATGCTCAGTTTGCCAGTTTTCCAAACCAAAATGAAAGGTCTGAATTGACTTATTAACACTGTTACCGACGGTTAGCTCACCTATTTGCCTGCCTGAAAACTGAATCTTAATGCGCTCGCCAGTGTTCACAGCTGTGGCTGACAGAGGATTCGGTGCAACGATATTGGAGCCATTTTGCGTTTGATACAAATCAGCCTCAAACAGACCATTTTGGTCTACTTGCCCTGAGGCAATATACCAGCTGTTTTTACCCTGTTCATCATAAGTAAAAATACTGACCAGAGTAATGTCTCCTTGCGTGGTAATCAATAAACCACTGCCAATTTCAGGATCATCGCTGGTACGCCAAAAACCGTCAGCCGGGATGATTTGTGCCGTGACCAAGCCGGAAAACAGCAAACATGCCAAAATAATTTTTTTCATTATTTACTCCCTAGCAGAGACCTTTTCTCGATTCATGAACTAAGAGATATGGTCTCTGGTAAATTTTCAATCAATTACTTTACCACATTGATGTTAAAAAAATGCTATCAGGCCTGATGAGTTCCGGGTAAATTTTCGACCAAATCATCTCCAAGTAGCATGCTAGGCGTTTGATAACCCTTGGCTTCTGCATGGGATGACAACAAGGCCTGTGCCACCAACACGGCACCATCGGCGGTCACTTCATAACCATTGGCTACCTGAATGCGATACTCTTTGCTTTCACCAGCTGCATTTTTAACTTCACCCCAGACAAAGGTTTTGAGCTTTCCACGCGTGGCTTCATCAGGGCCTTTGACTTTTTTCTCTATGCGCTTTTTCAGCATGTTTTGGACCCAGCCCATTTTCAGCAAAGGCTTCACCCAATTCAGTCTTTTTAACTGTTTAACCATACCCGGAGAACCCGGAATATAGACCTCAATATTCGGAATTTGGGTGTTGTGATAAGCTGTTGATACATCTCCCCAGGGAATGGTCATGGCCAATTTTTCACCATCACCGAAATCTATTTTGCGGGTTTTGGCTGCCAATGGCACTGTAACAATTTCACCGTCCTTCCTGATTTTTCCGCCATTGGGCAATGCCTCCACTGAAGTTTTTGCCGTACCCGGACTGAAACCCGATCTGGAATCAAACCCCAAAGCCAGATGCGTTGCATCCGGCATCATTTTTTTCAATTTGGCCGCCACACAATCGGTTGGGATCACATCAAAACCAACACCAGGGCACAGCACCACGCTTCGATTTTCAGCTGCATCATCCAAACTGGCCGCATATTCAAAGACATCAATTTCACCGGTGATATCAATGTAATGTGCCTGTTGTTTCAAACAAGCCTGAATCACCACTTCTGCTGTTTGTGAAAATGGCCCAGCGCAATTCAATACCAAATCCATTTGTCCAATCAAAGCATCAGACTCTCTCAACATATCAATGCTGAACACACGATAGTCCAAACCATGTTGCTTAGCCAGCGCTTCAACTTTAGACTGGCTACGACCTGCAACAACTGGTTTCATACCTACTTTAACAGCACGCTCAACAATCAATTGACCTGAATAGCCGGTCGCGCCATAAATCATCCAGTTTTTATCAAGTTCTGTCATTTAAACATCCTCTTCATCATTTTGACTTTTTGTTTATAAAAGTAATTAGGAAACCACCGAGATATGCGGTATTGCCACCTGGTGGTGCTGTCACACAACAGCATAAATTGTTTGCTCTTGATACCATCAAGCACCATTTGTGCCACATCTTCAGCCGTGTATTTTGATCGTTCCATCCAA
>JAUHXW010000090.1 GCA_030426705.1 Gammaproteobacteria bacterium | reverse complement strand
CAATTCGGCACCGAATTCACCATCAAACTGTGCCAACAATTACTGGATCAAGGTGTAAACGGCATCCACTTCTACACCCTAAACCGTGCCAAAGCAACCCTGGATGTAGTGAAGGCGTTGAATTAATTTGTGGCGATTCTCAACGGGTGCTTGCTATTGAAATTACCCCCTATAGGGTCGACTATCAACTTTTTTGCTTTTGACAACTGATCTTCCATGTAGGATAAACAATGCTTTCATCCAGACTTACCCATTCGCCAATCCAGTTAAATCTTTTTTCAGTGATGTCTGAAAAGGTCAGACGATAATAGCCTTCCATGCCATTGGGTGCAGGCTGTTTGCGGTAAAAAACCAAATCTTTGCCTTTTAACCCGCCCTGCCAATCTGGTAGAGGCCCAGCAGCCGAAGTCATGCTGTAATAATGGATTTGCCATTGTTGACTTTGTTGGTGATATAGCCTGATACTCCCTGCATGTTGACCACCAGCCTTGAGAGTTTCATCTTGAATGGCCATACCATTCATGATGTACTTAAACCGCCAAACCATATTTTCCGGTTCTTGCCAGTTGTCCTGATCAATTCTGGCCACTGAAACACAAGTTGATTCTCCAATCAAAGGCGCGAATACTTTAATTTCAGCTGGCGCCTTTGGATTAACGATGCCAAACGGATTATTTTTATTGGGCTCAAAATCAAATGATTCAGCCTCCAAAGTACTTACAGCAAAACTTAACAACAACAAAACACTCATAATAAAACCTTTTTCTGAAAACCCTCAATCTAATTCAAATGGATTGATCAGGTCAGGAATTTGCAGACAATGATAAAGTAAATGCAGGGAAAGCAATTGATTCCTGATTCTTAGAGAATTGTTCAACAGGTTTCCAATGGCGATGTTAAAATTTGCGGTGTCTGTGCAATGTCGAAGAAGGAATGTTCTTGGGTCTTACGCTTCCGCTCCGAGCTCGGATTACGGCAATCCAATTACACTTACGCTTAGGCTCCAAGCTCTCGAGTAATCGAGAACCCCACAACATGTTTAATTATCATTCAGTTCGCCTTGATAGGACTCCAACTGAAGTTGATCTTCTGGCTTCCAATGGTCATGCGCTTTGAGTTTTAATTCCTGCATCAGGCTTGCAGCAGCAAAATAGTTGCTCTGAGCCGCTTCTACCTGTGCTTTTATTTTCATAAATGGATAAGGCGGTGGATTCAACGCTGCACTTTGTTCAATGACGGCAGCGGCCTCTGAGGGCTCATCTAACAGTAATAATGCAAGTTGATTGAGAATACGAATCCGTAGGATTCTGTTTTTTGGACTTTGCGACACCTTCTCTCGAGCGTTTTGCATGGCACTTAACGCCCTGGCATGTTGTTGTTTCGACATGGCATTCATAGCACGCCAATAATCAATAACGGCATGCGACTTTAAAGAGGGTTGTATGGCTTCCATAGCTTGTTCAAATGATTGCGAATCACCTTGATAGTACTCGTAACTTAAACGCAAATCATGATAAGTTATTTGTTGAACTTCATTAAAAATCATATGCTGTAGTTGATCTAATAAAGGAGGTATCTGCTGCCACTGTTTGTTGTACTGATGGTATTTAATTTTAACCGCTAGATATTGACTAGATAAGTATTCATTGCTGGTTTCAGTCAGTAAGTTTGACATTTTATTCAGCGCATTCTTCACTTCTAGAAATTGTCCGGTTGAAAGTTTGATATTGGCAATTTTCAACCAATTACTGATTTGACCAGAAACGTCTTCAAGATGTTTTTGTTCTATCAATAGACCTGATATCAATTGTTCGGCCAATTCAAACTCACCCAATTCCATATACACTGCAGCCAGTCGTGATTGTGCAGTTAACTGATAACGCAAATCTCCTGCTTGTTCAAACGCGACAACCGCTTTCAACACATGGCTTTTGGCTTGTTCTAAATCCCCGCTGTCCTGATTAATACCTGCCAACGTATTGTAAGCAGCACCCAATGAACGATGATTGATGGTGTCAAGGCTTTGTAACAAACTAATGGATTGACTGATGGCCTCTTCTGCCAAACCTAAATCACCCAACTCTGTGGCAATGATGGCCTTGTTGGTAAAAAAATAATGGATTTTTTTATACTGTTTGCTTTCAGCTAAGCTGATAACTTCATCTAAGGTCTGCAATGCCAATTGGTGTTTACCTAACCGCCAAAGAGCCAAAGCTTTGGCATTCATTGTACCTAGGTGTAAAGATTCCGCCTCAACTGTTTGTAACAGTGTTTCTGCAATGGCTAAAGCTTGATCGTTTTGTCCTTGTTTGCGGTATGCTATGGCCAATTCATACCATGCTTTCCAAAACTTTGGGTCTTCATTTGTAGCTAACTCAAAGTATTGGATGGCCTGTCCAGCCTGACCCGCAAACTGAGCACCCATGCCACGGATATAATTTTCAATGGCATAACGATCATCACTCAGTGTATTGCTGTTTGTCCATATGTCAGTATCAACTTCCATCTGGTTATTTACCCATTGATACATTTGATCGAAAATTTCCTTCACTGCTATTGACTGGAAACGCTGTTCTGCCAGCAGTCGATCACTGTTACGTAGAATGGCATGTGCTGTGAATTGATCGTTACTTTCCTCGATTTCAAAAACCAAGGCCATATCGATTTCACTATCATGAGTCAGATTGATGGCATTTTTTTCTGCATCCCCTTTGAGCAATTGGGTTTTGGATAAATGTTTCACCTTAATGGCCTGATTATGACTGAATTTTTCTATCAAGTAGCTCATACCACCCGAAGCCATCCAACCTTGATCAACATGGTTTAATTGTTCGGTATTTGGTAAAACTGAAAGCACTAAGGGGTCTGCCATAACGTCCATGTTTAACATCGGACTCTCTTGGTTTTTAGGTAGCATTGACCAAATAACAAAACTAATTGTAATAAACACCAACATCAGCAAAGTGATTGAAACCCAACGGTTTTGTAATGGCCCTGGAGTTTGTTGCTGTGGTGGCTCGTGACTGATGCTTGGCAGAAAAATAAAACCCTGGCCATGAACCGTTTGAATCATGGTTTCAGTATCACCACCTTCACTTAACAAGTGACGCAAACGTTGAATCTGTTTATATAAAGTGGCGTCGGTGATGACTTTGTTCTTCCAAGCATGACCAGCCAATTGATCGCGAGTCACCAATTGTCCTTGGTGCTGAACCAAAAACAACAAAACCTCAAAACCCAAATTGGTGATTGCCAATGGTGTATCACAATGGAACAGTTGTCTGGTACTGGTATCCAGATGAAAATTAAGAAAATAGAGTTTTTCTGCTTTACCTGTGGTCAATTGTTTGTTTGTTTTGGTTACGTTCAGTTTTATAAATTTTAACAGACTTCAATTCCTTGTTGTCTGCAATTTGTCCCAAATTTGTCAAATAAATGTCAAGCAAAGTCCGCCTTTCAACCATTAAATTCTATACATCGTTTGCAATTCAGGGCTTGGCCGACAAGTGCAATCAATGGCGGTTTTTAAAGCCTGTGCAAGCTGTGAGAAGTCGTTAAATTCATCAGGATTTTTGACCTGGTGAAAGCAACATCTTCTAATGATTTGATTGCTTAATGTTATGAGGGAATTGATATGAGAAAGGTAATCTATAGCCAGAAATGGGTGATTCTCATTTTGGCATTATTGTGCAGTTTTACTGTAACAGCTCAATCTGGAGGCATTTTTGAAATCAGCAAAGCCACCATTGAGTCAGGGGGTACCAGCAGCAGTGGTGGTATTTTTGAAGTCACCGGTAGCATCGGTCAATATGAAGTGAATGGCACCACTGATGTGGCTCAATATCAGATCACTGGTGGTTTTTGGGTCAGCAATCAGAATGACCTGATTTTTGAAGATGGATTTGAATAGGAGAAATGAAATGAAAGCAAATAAAGTAATCTTGATTTTGGCATTGATTTGTATCAGCCAAATAACATGGTCTGCCAACTTGGGCACTGAATATACATATCAAGGGGAATTGAAAACCAATGGCAGTCCAGCCAATGGCGCATACGATTTTCAATTTGATTTGTACAGTGTAGCAACCAATGGCAGTTCTTTGGCCACCAATGTGGTTGACGACCTTGATGTAACCGATGGTGTATTCAGTGCAGAACTGGATATGGGTAACGCCTTTATTGGTGATCAACTGTATCTGGAAATTCGCGTTAGAGATGGTGGCAGCACTGGCAGTTACACTACATTAACACCACGACAGAAAGTCACAGCAGCACCATACGCTCAAGGTCTGATGCCTGGTACTGTGGTGATGGGTAATGGCAACATCCCCATGGTTCATGGCATCAACACAGCAACCTCGGGTGGGCGCGGTTTGTATGGTGAAATGACGCATACAAATGCAACTGGGCAAGGTGTAAGAGGTGAGTCCAACTCTACCAACTCCAGCGCCATTGGAACTTTTGGCATTCTGACCAATTCCGGCGCCACTGGCAGTGGTGTCAAAGGTCAGAACAACGGTACCAGCGGCTTTGGTGTTTGGGGACAAGGCGGCAGCAATGCCACAGGTGTACTGGGACAAACTCACTCCAGTAATGATTATGGCGTTTGGGCTTATAATTCAGGTAATGGTACCGCTTTGCGCACAGAGGGTGAAGGAAGCCTGATTGAAGCATGGGATCTCTCACCAGTCAACCTGCGTTTCCGGGTTGACAACGCAGGCAATGTTTCTGCAGACGGTACATTCACCTCACCGGCCGCTGACTTTGCTGAGTTGTTACCTGCGAAACCAGGCCTAGAACCAGCCGATGTTTTGGTCATTGATGAAATGGGTCATCTTAGTTTGAGCACAGAAGCCTATCAGACAAACTTGGCAGGAGTCTACTCAACCAAACCTGCATTTATGGGTGGTGTTCAATCCGATGAAACGGACCAAGATAAAGTTCCATTGGCCGTGGTCGGTATCATTCCGGTAAAAGTCACCACTGAGAACGGCATCATTAAACCTGGCGATATGCTGACCTCATCAAACACAGCAGGTTATGCCATGCGAGCCGACGCTCACGCCCCTAATGGTACAATTATTGGTAAAGCCTTAGGCACCATGGCCGAAGACAAAGGCCAAGTCCAAATGTTTGTGATACTTCAATAATAACCAGCGGTTAAAACAACAAAAGCCAAAGTGCCCAGGTACTTTGGCTTTTTCCTTTTTCACTCAAATGCAGTAAATTGATCTTGGATCTGTAAAGGCTTAGCTGTAAATTCTGCCATGAATAGAAAGTTTAGGGTGGACTTCACCCTTCCTACTTACTTTTCCTCAATAAATCTGTAATTAATAAAGGGTTGGATGCTTTGATGTTGTCAAATATCGATTTCACATGCGTTTCATCTTCTTTGAGGCTTTGTAATTCATTATCAGTAATGCCAAACATGTGTAGAAATTGAACTTTACCATTAGGTGTTTCAATTTCACCTAACTCAGGATCTAAACAAAAAGCCAGCCCCGTAATTTCTGTTTCAGTATCTAAGCGAATCGGACCATTTGCAGGAATGTAATGATAAGGTTCAAACCATTTACCTGAGTTAAACACATATCGAGCTATGTTTTGGATCAAGCTGTAGACCTAAATCGGATAGGCTTCATCTAAGTGAAATGGTTTTATTCGAAAGGTGAGCTCAAACCCCCAGTTACTGAACTCTTCTTCACAGTTTTCCTCATCATAATACAAATTTGAAAATCCATAAGTCACAAAATGATAATATTTTTCATCTTGCTCATATGCTTCATAAATACTGATTCCATCAATGGGATCCTCACCTCCAATCGAATAATGAGGAGTCGCTGCCCAGTGTTTAGGCTTTTGACCAGGGTAAAGATTTTCAAGGACATCATCTATTGCAGTCCAGCCTGGAGTATCTTCATGTGTAAATTTCTTTGTATATTCTTCCCGTTTCATTTTACTTCCTATTCCGATTGTTCTGGTTCCCATGCTCCAGCGTGGGAACCTATGATTCTACGCTATTCAGATATTAACCTGTTAACAAAAATAGTCTCATGACCTAGAACAACTGAGGTGTTAGATATGCATTCCCACGCTGGAGCATGGGAACGAGTTTTGCTTGGCTAAGTAAAAATTTATTTTTTAGAATTTAGCATTCATTTGTTAATTATCATTCGGTCTCCAGTAATTCAGATTTTTCTAATATTTACCCAATTAAACTGTATTTATTGCCAGGCTTCGCCTAAAATGCTTGCCTGTTTGAAAGCTGTCATTTGTTATGAGCGTTACTGAGAATAATTTAAAACCGGATTGTTTGCGTCAGGCCATTATTGGTGTGGATGCGCCGTTTTGTACGCCTTTTGGGCAGCGCTTGATGACTTATTGTGACTATACGGCTTCGGGGCGTACTTTGACGTTTATCGAGAAGTACCTGATGAAGTTACAGCGTCACTATGCCAACACCCATACCGAAGATGACATGACTGGTCGCTCGATGACGCGCTTGTTACACGATGCTGAACAGCGCATCAAAGATTCAGTCGGTGCTGATGACAACGATCGGATTATCTGCGTAGGTACAGGTGCTACCGGTGCCATCAATAAAATTCAACAAATCCTGGGCACTTATTTACCACCGGCCACCCGTGCGCAAATTGAACATTCAGCCGATTGTGATTTGGACAAAATAAAAGCCCAATCACCGGTGGTTTTTGTGGGCCCTTACGAGCATCACAGCAACGAAATTTCCTGGCGCGATGGCTTATGTGAAGTGGTGGAACTGGATTTGGATGCCGATGGCCATGCCAATTTGCAACAACTAAAACATGAAGTCAGTAAGCCAGAATATGCAGACCGCTTAAAAATTGGCTCATTTTCAGCGGCTTCCAATGTAACCGGTTTGATTTCGCATACCCGAAAATTGGCGCGCATCATGCACCAACATGGCGGTCTGGCCTTTTTTGATTTTGCTGCCAGTGCACCCTATGTAGAAATTGACATGCATCCTAAAGATGATCCTGAAGGTCGCTTTGATGCCATTTTTATTTCACCCCATAAATTTCTGGGCGGTCCGGGTTCAACCGGTGTTTTGGTGTTTAACAAGAACATTTATCAAACAGGCTTAGAACCAACGGTTTCCGGTGGTGGCACGGTCAGCTATGTAGCTCGGCACGATCATGATTTCTTTGATGACATCGAGGAACGTGAAAAAGCCGGCACACCGGGTGTGTTACAAATCATGCGCGCCGCCCTGTGTTTTGAAGTTAAAGAAAAGTTTGGTGTCAAACAAATCCATGACATTGAGCAACAGTGGCTGAAGCAAGCATTTGAGACCTGGAAACAACATCCCCGCATCGAAATTCTGGGCGATCAAAACCCGGAAAATCGCGTGGGTATCGTGTCTTTCAACATCAAAACTGCTTCCGGCAAATACTTACATCCCAAATTTGTCACGGTACTGTTGAATGACTTGTTTGGCATACAATCTCGCGCGGGTTGCTCCTGTGCTGGCCCGTATGGTCATCAATTATTGGGCATTGATGAAGAAACCTCAGAACAATACCGCGCTCTGATTCAGAAGGGCTATCATGGGATTAAACCAGGCTGGTGTCGCATTGGTTTTCACTACATCATGGATCAGCCAGAAGTGCAATACATCATCGACTGTGTGAAATTCATTGCGGATAATGGCGCTGAATTTTTGCCCTGGTACAAGTTCTGTTTGAAACAAGCCTGTTGGCAACACATCAATGACGATGGCAAATGCCCTGAATTGTCATTGGATGAAGCGTTTAAACAAGACATCGACAATCCACAACCTTTGTCACCGATGCTCAGAAGATCCTTGTATCAACAGTTTATACAAGAAGCGGAACGCTTAAAAACAGAAGCCAGATCACTGCCGGTACGAGAGCCACAATCCGTACCGGAAATAGAGCATTTGAATCAGTTTATTGTATAATTGGACCGCCGGCGGCTTGCCAGCAATCCTCGCGATTTATTGGCCTATTTTTTGCAATTCAGGTAATACTTTGGCTAACGAAACGACTTTAAAATTTTGATTGACCCGAGGCGCGGTGTTTTTGTCATCTTGAGTTATAAATACACCTTGTGGAAACTGTTTGCTTGATAATAGCTGATTGACATCGATGCCATCGGTGCCAGTGACTTTGTCATGTTGTTCATTGGCCATTACCCTAATAGAGACCACATGGCTGTAATTTTCAAGGTCATAGATTGGAAACTGGTCATTCCCTTGTGATGAAACCACCAGGTAGGTTTTGTCCAATTGTTTGATCAGTGACAACCCTTCAACATCAGCCACCAGTTTTTCATTATCAATTGTGATGACCAAGTCCCTGATTGATTCTTCCCAGTAATTAAATTGCCAAACGCCCACGGCTTCTTCACCGATGAAAATATTTCCATTGGTATCATCAACCACACAGCCTTCTGACTGACTGGGTATATTCAATGTTCTTACTTTTTTCAGTTTAAGTTCATCACGATCTAAAAATTCGGTGGTCAATTGATAAAGTTCAGCATCACCATTTTTACCCGTCACCACAAATATCAGTTGTTGTTGTACCAAGCCCATACAGAAACCATAAACCTCGGGAAAATTCGATTGATCCTTCGGCATTTCCCATGGCGTGATTACACCGTTTTCATCGATAACAAACAGGCTGATGGAATTATCCGAGCGGTTACTGGCAGCAATCACATCTATCTTCAGTCCACGCAGCAAGTAGTTTTGTCTGATATCTACATTGTTTAAGCGGCCAGCTGGCAGAAACTGTTTAATCTTTCCAGACAAATCATAACTGTATAAACCTTGTTTCTTTTGTGTGCCCAGAATCAAACTTTGTTCTGGATTGTTGAAATTAACCCACAATGCCGGATCATCCGCTGCATCTCCAGCATGATTAACCGCCTCGGTTTCAATGTCTGCTGTAACTGGCAACTGCCATTGTTTTATGTTTGCACAACCGTTTAGGAACAAAACAAGGAACAAAATCAGGATTGTTTTCATGAGCATCAGGAGTTAAAAACCAGTCAGTTTATTGAGCCATTATGACATTCACGTGACAGCTTTGCAGATCATTTTCACTGCCAGTATCGTTCAATCAAATCATCACAAAACTGTAACAATTGCTGATTACCATGAGCCACTTTCAAATTGTTAAATGTTTATTATGAAGCACAAGCAACTTTTCATGGCTGTGTCTGTAGCACTGTCTACCGCTTTTATCAACACTCAGGCAGAGGCTGCCAACATCACTGGTAAAGTCAAAGATGCCAGTAAAACCAATTTGTTTGAAAATGCCAAAATCACTTTGGTAGAAACGGGTCAAGAAACTTCCAGTGATGGCAAAGGCCGTTTTGTCTTCACCAACCTGCCGGCAGGAACTTACACCATACAGGTAGAGTACATTGGTGCCGAAACCATGGCTCAAGAAGTACAACTGGGGGAAGACCATACGCAAGTTGAATTGGTGATAGGTGAAGATACCGCCCG
>JAUHXW010000428.1 GCA_030426705.1 Gammaproteobacteria bacterium | reverse complement strand
CAGTGTGCCTTGAGGCGACAATAAGGATTTTAAGTGTTCTAAATGTTCAATGGGTGATTTGCGGTGATAAAGCACACCCATCGAAAAAACCACATCAAAACTTTTCATGTCCAAAGGCATGTCCTGGATTTTCAGCGGCAAAACGAAGCCACCGGTTTGAGCATATTTTTCGACGGACCAAAATTGTATGTTTTGTAATAAGCCCGGCTCTATCCCCAGCAACAACCTTGGTTTATATTTGGCCATTTTCAGCAGGTAATAGCCATTGCCACAACCAATATCCAAAACAGTTCTGCCCTTTAGTTCAGGTAAAGCTTTGAGCAATCGTTCCCATTTCATATTGGACCGCCATTCGGCATCAACAAAAGTATCGGCGATTTGAAATGGTCCTTTGCGCCATGGATGTAATTGCAGCAGCGTGTCTTTGAGTTCTAGATTGACTGATTCGGATAATTCTGGGTCAAATTGCACTGTGACAGCAGGTTTATCATAATCAATTTTACCAGTAGTTAATTCAGGCAAAGATTCATAAGCAGCCATCCATCGATGCAAGTCACCTTGATTGATGTTATCTATAACCCGATTGGTGATATTTTGAATGGTATTAATATGTGGCTCAACTACGCTGCCAATGGCTTGACCACAAAAATCCTTAAGGTGTTGCTTGAACATTATTTAATAGCAACAATTGAAACAAAATTAAAAGCCCTGAACCACACTTCAACATGACTGAAACCAACATCAGACAGTCTTTCACACCACTTGTTTAATGAATCAGGTTTCAATGAATCTTCAAGCGCTTGTCTTTTTTGCGCGATTTCCATATCTGAGTAGCCATTGATTTTCTTATAACCATGATAGTAGTCAATCAACAAGTCTGACGACTGAACCTTTTCGGACAGCACAAACACCCCACCCTCGTTGAGCCCGTTATAGATATTCTGACAAACATTTTTCCGGCTATCAACGGGCATAAATTGTAAAGTGAAGTTGCTGACCACCATACTGGCGTTTTCGATACTTAAATTCGCCACATCTGCATCGAGAGGAACAATTTCATTATTCAACTCAACCGATGACAGCTTTTCCGAGAGTCCTTTTATCATGGCCGGAGCGTTATCTGCTGCAAAAATTTTCAAACTCTTTTTGTCAACAGTTTGATCAATGGTCAACGAAACTGCACCCAATGACGCACCCAAGTCATAAACATGAGTCTGGGGCTGGGTATAACGTTGAGCCAACATAGCGATGCCTTTTAAAATGGTGTCATAGCCTGGCACTGACCTTTTGATCATATCCGGAAAAACAGCCACCACTTTTTCATCAAAGGCAAAAGATTTGATCTCACTGAAACGTTCGGCAAAAACTTGATCTTTGTTATTCATAAGAGTTGGCAACAATCAGCCTGGCGGCCAATTCAATTGCCTGCCTGCAAGAAAGTGCATGTGGATATGAAAAACGGTTTGTTGACCATTGCCATTACAATTCATGACAATACGGTAACCATTTTCATCTTCGCCAATTTGTTTGGCATAATTATTAACAGCCAGGTGAATTTTTCCGACATAATCTAGATTCTCAACATCTATGTCATTATGGGTTGCTATACGAATTTTGGGAATGAATAGCACATGAATCGGTGCTTGCGGGTTGATGTCTTTAAATCCCAATACATAATCGTCTTCATAGACAATCTCAGCTGGAATTTCCTTGCTGATTATTTTGTCAAAAATGGTTCCTGCTTCACTCATAATGTCACCTTATAATTTTGTTCGACTGGCAAAAGCATGTGCCAATGTACTGTTGTCAATGAATTCCAAATCGCCACCCAAGGGTACACCATGTGCCAGTCTGGTGGCTTTGATACCACCTTTTTCGGCTAAATGAGAAAGGTATTGAGCGGTGGTTTCACCTTCAACCGTCGATCCGGTGGCAATGGTTAATTCTTCACAATCAACCAGCATATCAA
>JAUHXW010000089.1 GCA_030426705.1 Gammaproteobacteria bacterium | reverse complement strand
TTCGGGTGATGGTGACACGGCCTCCATTGGCATGGGGCAATTTGCCCATGTGGTCAGGCGCAATTTGAACATGGTTTATATTGTGATGAATAATGGTTGTTATGGTTTAACCAAAGGCCAGGATTCTGCCACCACCGATAAAGGTTCTGCGGGTAAAAAAGGCATACCCAGTGTATTCGACTCAATCGATTTATGTCAGCTGGCCTTGCAGCTAGGCGCTGGCATGGTGGCCAGAAGTTTTTCAGGTGATAAAAAACAATTGATTCCATTAATTAAAGCAGCCATTAAACATCCTGGTTTTGCTTTTATTGATGTGGTTTCTCCTTGTGTGACTTTTAATAATACACCCACGTCAACCAAAGGTTATGAGTGGGTCAGAGATCATTTGGAAGCCACAGACACCATTGATTTTATTCCTGCCAAAACTGAAATCACCATTGACTATCCTGAAGGTGCCTCAAGGCGGGTGCAGCTTCATGATGGCAGCGAGTTGTTGTTGCACAAAAACTCGGCAGATTATGATTTGAGCAGTCGCAAGGAAGCCATGAACCGCATCGAAGCAGTTAAGGAGCAGCAAAAAATTCTGACTGGGTTGATATATCACAATGATTCGGAGCAAGACACCCATGGTCGCATCAATACAGTAGACAAGCCATTGAATGAATTGAATGAGCAAGAACTCTGCCCAGGTTCTGCGGTTTTGGATGCTTTGAATCAATCAATGAGATAAATTCTGGAGCATTGCATTTAACATGGATAGGCACTTTTTGTATCAAAACGCTGTTCAGTGTGTAGAAGCAGAAATAGATTTTGTTGAAGCCACTTTTAAGCAATTAAAAGGCCGGCCGGCTCGCAGTCTGCGTGAAGATTTTTGTGGCACAGCCCAAACTGCTTGTGAATGGATTGGACGTCATAATGAAAACATGGCATGGGGTGTGGATCTGGATGATGAAGTCTTGTTGTGGGGTGAAAATAATAACCTGTCAAAATTAAACCAACAGCAGTATTCCCGAATCGAACTGATCAACCGCAATGTACTTGACTGTGACATAACTGACTTGGATGCCGTATTGGCAATGAATTTCAGCTATTTTATTTTTATGGAACGTGATTTGATGATTCAGTATTTCAAATCAGTGAGAGATTCCCTGAATAAAGATGGCGTTTTTTTTCTGGATGCTTTTGGAGGCTATGAGGCAGCCAAAGAACTCAGAGAAGAACGAGAATGTGATGGCTTTACCTATATTTGGGAACAGGCCTCGTTCAATCCCATCAATTCCCAGATGCAGTGCTATATCCACTTTAAAACCGATGAAGGTGTTGAAATGGATAAGGCCTTTTCTTATTACTGGCGGTTGTGGACTTTGCCAGAAATCACTGAAATGCTGCTGGCTGCTGGTTTTTCAACTGCTGAAGTTTACTGGGAAGGTACTGATGAAAAAACCGGTGAGGGCGATGGAATATTTACCCAGTCCAAGATTGGTACAGCTGATGCCAGCTGGGTTTGTTATGTGGTGGCGGAAAATTAACAGTAGCCTCAGAACTTATCCTGGTAAGAATTTAGTCAGATAACCGCTTAATGTCATCACGTAGTTTTTCCTTTTCCTTGATGTTCATTTCGATGGTTCTTTTCAAGATGACAAAACTGTCCATATCTATTTGTGTCCATTCTGCACCAAAATTTTGCTCATTGCCGTGAACCACAAGAATGTTCATGGTGATGGCCGGAGAATTTTCTATAGGAATACTTAACCTGAGCAAATCTCCGGGTTTTGGTTGTAAACCATCCGGGCAAGACAACAATACGCCTTTCAATGAAATATCATGAATGTGCGAAGTCCAGCTTTGCATGCCAGTATATAAAGTGACATCCTTGTTCATCGGAATGCGTGTAAAACGCCGCCGTTCATCAATGTTATCTGTGCTCATGTAATGAATATTATCTTTTTTTTTCATAGGCTAACTGAATCTGTATTATATTTATTTTTAGGAATAGATTCAGTACATTCGTTTTGTTAAAATATCTGCCAGTCCTTTGTAGTCTTCGGTATTCACTTCAACAAAGCCATCTGAATTCAATTCTGCCAAAATATCGAATGATTCATCATCTTCGCCGATGCGCATGATTGCACTTTTGAAGGATTCTTTGAGCTGGGGACTGACATTAGGTGATGCTAAAAATGTTAAACCTGGAAATGGGTCACTTTCTTTCAAACTGGCAAAGTTTGGATACAAATCAAACAATGAGCTGGGGATGATGGCTGCATCTGCAGATTGTGCAAACACCTGCTCAATCACATCTTCCCATGACAATGCAGTGACAACTTTTTCCGGTTGTAAAAACAAGTCAGTAAACCATTGGTCAAATAACACTGAACCGAGATTGGGACTGGGTAAGGTTACAACGCGATTAGCGACTAAAAATTCACCGATGCTTTGCCCTTCTTCTGGTTCAAAATTAGATATCAAATGGTAGGTGGTGTTTTCTTGCACCCTGGCCAAAGGTTGGTACCCCTTTTCTTGCATGCGATAAGCCGCTATATGAGAAGCATCCAGGGTAAATTCTGGTTCGTTATTACGTGCTGAACGCCAGTAAAAGTAGTAATTATCAGCAATTTCTATTTGCACTGATAACCCTGTATTTTTTTCAAGCCAGTTTTTTAAGGGTTCATAGACGTATTCCGCTTGATCTTTAGGAAATGTGGCTTCTACAGCCAAAGTCACGGTTTGTGCACTCAAAATTTGTACTTGAAAAAGTACAATTGCCATCAATAGTATTTTTTTTATTTTCATATTTTGTCCCGCCAAGTTAATTTCACACCATTAGATACAACTATAATTACCAATGATAATAGCATGATTTTAAAGATATTTAAACCAATTCAAATGCTGCTTTAGTTGATAATTGGTTGATTATTAGTTGATTTAGAAAGCAAATAGTTCAGTTTGGACATGTTTACATTATTCAACAGGGCAAATGGCCTGGAATTTCCAACCTTCAGTGGTCTTGATGCAAGGTGAGCACATTTCAACTTTATGGGCCAATGATTCTATGTAGATACTTTCTCCAGCATCTTTATCAACAGGGTTTTCAATCGTCAAAAGCTGCATTCTTTTTTTGACTTTACCAATATAGTGCAACCTGGCAATGATTTCCTGACCTGGATAACAACCTTTATCGAAAGCAATGATGTTTCGTTGATCCAGATTCAAATGCTGAGGTATGAACAGTTCAGATGTTTTCTGAGTTATCCAGGGAAGGTCCAGACTAAAGACAAACTGCCAAAATTGATCTTCTGTTGCCAGCAGGTGTTCTCCCTTACTTTCTAAAAAGTCAGCATTCAATTCGTCATGTTCGACCAGGTTGGAATTGACGCTTTTTAACAATTTATTGCTTTCTTTAATCTCGAAATCCATTCTGAACTTTCTCAAACTCATATAGTGAAAAAAATTGTCACTTAAATCGTTGTTTACGGCCACCAAGAATTTATCTTTGTCGGAAAAAATAAACAACGTAAACAGAATGCGCCCTTTGGGGTTACAAATAGCAGAAAAAGTGACTTTTTTGTCTTCGGGCAAGGTGGAAATGACTTGGTTTCCCAGGAATGTACGGGCATCTTTGCCTGATATTTCGTAAACTGTCAGTTGGTCAAAAAGCAATGGTGTGTTCATCTGCTTAGCTTCTTTCAATAAAATGGGTTCAATGATATAATCAGCGCGCATCAAATTCCAGTTGCTTAAACTGACTTTTGTGGATTTACATGCGACTTTAGAATGGGTTTTATTGCATGATGATACTATCATTCAGAAAATATCCACATTTAAACGATGACAGTCCAGTGACAATGAATAACAATCAAAATACTGACAAAACTGAAAATCAAGTTGTTGAATCTACGCCACCCAAAAAAGAGCACAATGAAGCTCCTAAAGAAATTGGTGGTCGTAAAGACGGATTAGATCCCACGCGATATGGTGATTGGGAAAAAAATGGTCGTTGTATCGACTTTTAAATAATTATTGGAGCCTTCATGAGCAGTACAAATCGTCCTTTATCTCCGCACCTGCAAGTATATAAATTGCCGCTGTCTGCGAAACTTTCAATAGCCCACCGACTGACAGGTTTGTTTTTGTCTTTGGGTTTGGTGCTTTTCACCTATTGGCTGTTTCGTGTTGTGACCGATGCAAGCATTGCAGACACAATTTCGAATTTCTTTTCCCAAGGCTTTGGTTTGGTTCTTTTGTATTTTTGGATTTTTACCTTTTGCTATCATTTTTGTAATGGCATTCGACATCTGTTTTGGGATGCCGGGAAAGGCTATGATGTCTCAACAGTGAATAAATCAGGGGTGGCTGTACTGGTCTTGGCTGTGGTTCTAACTGTTGTTATCTTTTTCGTAGGGAGATCAATATGAGTTATCAATCTGATATGGCAAAAGTCAAAGGCTTGGGCTCGGTTAAGCATGGTTTTGCACACTGGTGGATGCAAAGGTTGACAGCGGTGTTACTGATTCCAACCGGCTTGTTTGTGTTGATTTCACTGATGAAACTTGATGCTTTAACGGCGGTTGCTGTTACTGCCTGGATGCAAAGCCCAATGAATTCTATTTTATTGTTGCTGTTTTTGTTGACTGCAACATATCACGGAGCACTGGGCTTACAGGTTGTGGTTGAAGACTATATTGGTAACCACGCCGCTCAGTTTGTGTTTCAATACCTCATTAAAATCCTCATGATTTTACTCATGATGGTCAACACATATTCTGTTTCTTCAGTTCTTTTTGGATAAATAATGACTCAAGCATATAAAATCACAGAACATAAATTTGATGCCATTGTGGTTGGCGCCGGCGGAGCAGGTCTTCGCGCCACCATGGGTTTGGCGACCAAAGGAATTTCTACCGCCTGTATCACCAAAGTATTTCCAACCCGTTCCCATACAGTGGCTGCTCAAGGCGGCATGTCTGCATCATTGGGTAATATGGGTGAAGATAACTGGCGTTGGCACATGTACGACACCATCAAAGGCTCTGACTGGTTAGGTGATCAGGATGCCATTGAATACATGTGTCGCGAAGCAGTTCCTTCAGTCATTGAGCTGGAACATTATGGTGTGCCATTTTCCAGAACCGAAGAAGGTAAAATTTATCAAAGGCCTTTTGGTGGCATGACCACTAATTATGGCGAAGGCACAGCGCAACGCACCTGTGCGGCAGCAGACCGCACTGGGCATGCCATTTTGCACACCTTATACCAACAGTCATTGAAACACGATGCCTCATTTTTTATTGAGTACTTTGCCATTGATTTGGTGATGGAAAATGGTGAATGTAAAGGTGTGTTGGCCTGGAATCTGGCTGATGGTACTTTGCACTTGTTCAGAGGACATTCGGTGATATTAGCCACCGGTGGTTATGGACGTGCCTATTTTTCATGTACTTCAGCCCATACCTGTACAGGTGATGGCAATGCCATGGTATTGCGAGCTGGTTTACCTTTACAAGACATGGAGTTTGTACAGTTTCACCCGACAGGTATTTATGGTGCGGGTTGTTTGATTACCGAAGGTGTGCGCGGTGAAGGTGGTTTTCTGACTAACTCCAAAGGCGAGCGCTTTATGGAACGTTATGCCCCTAATGCCAAGGATTTGGCTTCTCGTGATGTGGTATCACGTTCGATGACCATTGAAATCAGGGAAGGCCGTGGGGTGGGTAGCGAAGCCGATCACATTCACTTGCACTTGGAGCATTTGGGTGCCGATGTGATTAACAAACGTTTACCCGGAATTGCAGAGTCCGCTGAAATTTTTGCTGGTGTGGATGTGGCCAAAGAGCCGATTCCTGTGTTACCAACCGTGCATTACAACATGGGTGGCATCCCAACCAATTACCATGGTGAAGTGGTTAATAAGGTGGGCGATAATCCCGATCAGGTGGTTCCCGGCTTATTTGCGATTGGTGAAGCAGCCTGTGTTTCTGTACATGGCGCCAATCGCCTGGGTTCAAATTCCTTGTTGGATTTGATTGTATTTGGTCGAGCAGTGGCCAATCGTTGTGCAGAAATCATCAAACCCGGCAGCAACCACAGTGAACTGCCTAAAGATGCCCTTGATCAGTCATTGGCTGACTTGGATTCGGCACGGTATGCCGATGGCGAGATTAAAACTGCAGATTTGCGTCTTGAGATGCAAAAAGTGATGCAAAACAATGCAGCAGTATTCAGAACAGGTGAAGTGTTACAGGAGGGTTGTGAAAAAATCACTGCCACTGCTGCCAAATTGCCGGATGTGAAGGTGGCCGACAGATCCATGGTTTGGAATACGGATTTGGTGGAGACTTTAGAGCTTAGAAACCTCATGAGCCAGGCCAAAGTCACCATGTTTTCTGCAGAAAATCGCAAAGAATCTCGTGGTGCACATGCCCGTGAGGATTTTCCTGATCGTAACGATGATGAGTGGATGAAGCATACATTGGCTTATCTTGGCGAGGATGGCAAAGTGGCATTTGACTACCGTCCAGTGCACATGAATACTTTGACCGATGAGTGTGAAGTGATTCCACCCAAACCACGTGTTTATTAATGACCAGATATTAAGAGATTGTCATGGCAGAATTTAGATTACCCAAGAATTCCAGAATCAACAAAGGCAAGCACCACAAAGCAAATGGTGGTAAAAACCTGACAACAGTGAAGGTTTATCGTTGGTCGCCAGATGATGGTGAAAACCCCAGAACCGATACGTATGAAGTTGATTTGGACAATTGTGGCCCAATGGTGCTGGATGCGCTGATTAAAATCAAAGATGAGATGGACAGCACCTTGACTTTCAGACGTTCATGCAGGGAGGGGATTTGTGGTTCCTGTGCGATGAATATCAATGGTACCAACACGCTGGCTTGTACCAGCTCCATCAAACAATTCAAAGGTAAAGAGGTTGCTATCTACCCATTACCACACATGGAAGTGATTAAGGATTTGGTGCCGGATTTAACTCATTTTTATGCGCAATATGCCTCAATCAAACCATGGATGCAAACTGATTCAGTGCCTTTATCAGATAAAGAACGTTTGCAGTCTATCGAAGATCGGGAAAAACTGGACGGTCTTTATGAATGTATATTGTGTGCTTGTTGCCAAACTTCATGTCCCAGCTACTGGTGGAATGGTGACCGTTACCTGGGTCCAGCGGTGTTATTACAATCTTATCGCTGGTTGGCCGATTCGCGTGATGAATACACCGGCGAGCGATTGGAAGATTTGGAAGATCCTTTCAAATTATACCGTTGCCACACCATCATGAACTGTGCCAACACCTGCCCCAAAGGTTTGAACCCTGGTAAGGCCATTGGTGAAATCAAAAAAATGATTGCCCAAAGGCATGCGCTTTAATCCGTAAGGGTGATGAAAACAAACACCGAGGCTTTGACCGAAGGTTATTTCAGGTGGCGCTGTCGACGTGGCATGAAGGAATTGGATTTTATCCTCAACCGCTACCTGGATGCCAATTTTCAAAGCATGTCTGGTGATACCAAACAATTATTCAATGATTTTTTGGAAGAACAGGACATGCTGCTTTGGTATTGGCTGAGTGGGAAACAGCATCCTGAGGGCGAACATCAAAAATTTGCTGATTTGGTAAAAGACATCTGTGCCGCCGGTTACCATCAAAAATAAGCAATTGATACTGACTTTAAACTGGATTCAATGGTTGTTGATTGTCTTGGTCTTTCTGGTGATTTTAATGGCTGTGACCATAAAGATGGTGTTGTTATTATGGGTACCCCTGATTGTTGCTGGAATCATAAAAAACAACCAGTCCATCAAATCGCAAAGTGCCTACCATCTGGTTCTCAACGCGCAAAATCAATGGCACTTGGTTCACCAGGCTACACATCAAGTGGTGGAAGCTGAACTTGATTCAAGTTGGCAAACACCGGTTTTTATCGCATTGAGTTTGTCTTCATCAGCCGGTAAGTTTTGGTATATGATGTTGAGAACTCGTCTGGGTGGTGAAAAATATGCCCGAATTCTGGTTGGTTTGAAACATGAATGAATTAAACAATAAAAAAATGAAGCATATAGTTGATATTGGAGGTGTCAAAGTAGGTGCAGGCCGAGTGGTGGTGCAATCCATGACCAACACCGATACCGCTGATGCCAAAAAAACCGCCCAACAAATTTACGAATTGCATCAAGCTGGCTCAGAATTAGTCCGAATTACTGTTAACAATGAAGAATCAGCCGCTGCAGTGCCTGAAATTATTGATCGCTTGCGTGCAGCCAACTGCCAGGTCCCAGTGATTGGTGATTTTCATTACAACGGCCATCGCTTATTACAGGATTATCCAGAATGCGCCGAAAAACTGGCCAAATACCGCATCAACCCGGGCAACGTTGGTTTCGGTAAAAAAAGAGACCAGCAGTTTGAAGCCATCATACAAGTAGCCAAAGACCTCAATAAAGCCATCAGAATAGGTGGCAATTGGGGCAGTTTGGATCAAAAGTTGATGGCCAAGATGATGGATGAGAATGCCCAATCAGCCAATCCTTTGTCGAGTGGTGCTTTGATTGAAAAAGCCCTGATTCAGTCCGTTTTGACCAGCGCCCAGCAGGCAGAATCATTTGGCATGCCGGCTGATAAAATCATCATTTCTTGTAAAGTCAGTGGCGTGCAATCACTGATACGAATTTATCAGGAATTGTATCAATCCTGTGATTATGCGTTGCATCTGGGTTTGACCGAAGCAGGCATGGGCAACAAAGGTGTTGTGGCTTCCACAGCGGCCTTAGCGGTTTTGTTGCAACAAGGTATAGGTGATACCATCAGGGTATCTTTAACACCAGAGCCTAATCAGGCCAGAACAGAAGAGGTTAAAATAGCTCAGCAAATCTTGCAATCACTGGAACTGCAATCCTTCAAGCCAGAAGTGACTGCCTGCCCTGGATGTGGTCGCACCACCAGTGAGTTTTTTCAGGTTTTGGCCAAGCAAGTCACTGAATACATGGATAAAAAAATGCCGGAATGGCGTATTTCACATCCAGGTGTTAAAGACATGAATGTGGCTGTTATGGGCTGTATCGTGAATGGGCCTGGAGAGTCCAAACATGCCGATATTGGTATTTCATTACCTGGAACTGGTGAAGCACCTTCCGCCCCGATATTTATTCGTGGCAAAAAAACACACACTTTAAAAGGCGATAATATTGCCGGACAATTTATCGAAATTTTGGAAAACTTTGTGGTTAATAATTACTGACAAATGCGAATCCTCGGTGTTACAACTTGTTTTTTTTGCTGATAGTGCTGAAGCTAGGGTTCCTATACAAAGCCAATACAGATAACCAAAAAAAAGGTTATCAAAGGGTAGTCGGCTTTAGCCGACCGATGGAATCAGGAATTACTTAACAGGTTGACTGAAGTCAACTACCCAACAGATAAAAAAAAGGGATAGGTCTCCCAATCATTTTTGATGATAACACCAATGCCAAGGTTCATAATCAATGCCATGTGGGTTGTCTTTGGGATAACTCAGTTGAAAGCTGTATTCATGGGCATGTTGGGTTAACCAGGTATAGGCTGGGCTTTTTTCAAATTCTGTTTCTAATGGCTGGAAATCGGGAGTATTG
>JAUHXW010000427.1 GCA_030426705.1 Gammaproteobacteria bacterium | reverse complement strand
GAGTTAATAAAAACACCCTGATCGTCATACCGGCGTAGGCCGGTATCTAGCGTCTTTTTGAAAGTAATTCAGATATTTACATTCTTAAAATATCTAAGTTGCCAAAGCAACACTCACACAGACACTGGATGCCGACCTACGTCGGCATGACGATTTCTTTATTTAAAAAAATACAAAAGAGTTTAAATCTATATTTTTTATTTGGGGAATTGCCATTTATGAAACAACAACTGAACCACTTTAAACAATATTTAATCGGACAGTAGTTTGCTATGACCGCAGGATCCATGTGATAGACCGTACAGGGTTCATTGGAGTTTTTTAGTTGCACTAAGAGCACTCATGTAACCATTATCTTTTTGTTCTAAAAAATAATGGAACAAATGACTTTTTACCCGAGAAACACTCTAAGTTATTGTCTATAATCATTGTTATGAAGTTTAACAGCAAAACACTTTTGGTACTGATATTGGCTGCACTGGGCTTGTTTGCGCTGGTGCTGGTACTGATATTGGCTGAAAAATTGCTGACCATTTGGCAGCATTTGCAGGAAGCGCCTTTGTGGTTAACGGTTTTGTATGTGGTGGTGATCGTGTTGGTGGCGGCCTTGCCGGTTTGGGCCTTTTTGAAATTGACCCGACCCAAAGAAACCAAGGAGCCTGCGGTTAAAGTCATTGATGAAAGCACATTGGAACAAGCCATCAGCAAGGAGCAACAGCGCGGCGTGGATACCCATGCGGCTGATGTTGAAATGGACGAACTGCGCCAACGCCGGGCTTCGGGGAAATTTCATATCAGCTTGTTTGGCAGTGCTTCAACGGGTAAATCCAGTTTGATTGAAGTGCTGATGCCAGATGCTCAGGTAGCCACAGACGTGGTCAAAGGTACCACAGTGGATGCGCATCGCTACAACTATGGCCAATTGGAAATCACCGATTTACCGGGCTTTGATGCGGTGGATCAGCAGCAATTAGAACAACTGGCCCTGGAAGAAAGCCAGCGCGCCCATGTGGTGGTGTTTTTGCTGAATGCTGACATTTCACGCAAGGAAATGCTGTTGTTTGAGCAGTTAAACCAATGGCATAAGCCCATGGTGGTGGCTTTGAATAAAGTCGATGTTTATTCTGCCGAGCAGTTACAAGTTTTGACCCAGGCCATTGAAGAAAAAATCAACAAACAGTTTCCGGTGGTGCTGATTAATACTGGTGGTTTCAAGGAAGTCACCGTGGTGCATGCCGATGGCAGTCAGGAAAGCAAAAGACAAGCCATTGAAATCAATATCAAGCCGCTGATTGATGCCATTGAACAGGTGGTACAAGACAATCCTGAGGCTTTACATCGTTTCAGGGATGCTGGAATTTTGATGCTTGCGGAACAAAAACTGCATCAGGCCAGTCGTAAATTCAACAAAGAAGTGGCTGCGGACACCATTGATCGACACACCAAACGTGCCATAGTCGGCGCTTTGGCTTCAGTCGCACCGGGATCTGACTTGGTGATTCAAGGCACCATCGGCACCCAATTGGTTCGAGAATTGTGCCAACTGTATGATGTTCCTGTGAATCAATTGCAAGTTGATCAGGTGTTGAAATCAGCTGGAGGTAAATTGCGTACTTCAACATCGTTGGTGTTGGCTGTTGCCGGTAATGCTTTGAAAGCGTTTCCCGGCGTAGGCACGGCGGCTGGTGGCATCATGCATGCCGTGGCTTATGGTCTGATTTTTAATTCTTTGGGCAAAGCGGTTTTGACCAGCGTCAGCACCCAAGGCAAATTGGACGTAGCACAAACCAAACAAACATTTGAGGAGAACCTGCTTGGCTCATCCAAAGAACTGGCTAAAGATTTGGCGAAAATGGCGCTCTCGATCAGCCGACAAAAAGCCGGAAGAAAATAACGAGACCTTAGACTCAAAGGCCTTAGAGGCTAATGAAGCCATGATCAATGAACAGGCATTGAACAGCTTGCGTCAGTTGCTGCACGACCCAAAAATACC
>JAUHXW010000088.1 GCA_030426705.1 Gammaproteobacteria bacterium | reverse complement strand
TGGCATTGGGCGTGTTCAATTTGTAAATGGGCAGAAGTCAATGGTTAGGTTTAGACTGTTTTTGGTGATGCAATTTTATTGATTCAGACCCTAAAAGTAAAGGAAACACTGGCTTTATACCTGTTTATTGAGCAGTAAATACCGTCGTTTTGACCCATGTCAAAAAATCAACGAAACCTGGGTTAAAGCAGGAATACCTTTTGTCGGCTTAACAATGCCGTTTGTCAGAAAATAGCTGTTTTAATTAACGAAATATCTCGTCTCTGCATATAATTATTTCATAACAATAACAAAAAATAATACCAGAGGGGATTATGACAACATCTGTTACACAACCTGTCAGTCAAGGCGCACTCATTGAACAGGAAAAGAAAAGAATCATGTTGAATATTAAAGAGTTACAACGTGATCTTATCAAAGCTTCTTTCAAACAATACAGTGGATCTAATGAATACGCTGAAATTCTTGAAAAACTCAACCAGGAAAGAGAAAAAATTAAACTGATTAATAAACGCTTGACGCAAAACTAAGTTCAGTTCGATTTAACAAAACCAGGTTCCGTCAATTGTTCTCTCTTTTAGCAATTGATTTTTGCCTTGTGCCTTGCCACCCAATCGGGTTTTAAGCGCAAGGCTGATTTTTTGTCAGGTCTCTATATTTTTGTGCATGAATAAAACATACAGCAAAATTGTGGTGTTAACCGGAGCCGGTATTTCTGCAGAAAGTGGACTTTCTACCTTCCGTGATAACAATGGCTTATGGGATAACCACCGAGTAGAGGATGTAGCCACACCTGAAGCTTTTGACCGTGACCCTCATTTAGTCCATCGTTTTTACAATATGCGGCGTCAAGCTTTACCTAATGTCAGACCCAACATAGCTCATTCTACTTTGGCAGAGTCAGAATCAAATTTTGATTCATTTTTGCTGGTTACTCAAAACGTTGATGATTTGCATGAAAGGGCAGGCAGTAAAAACCTGATTCACATGCATGGTCAACTGCTTAAAAAGCGTTGCGTGCAATGTCATCAAATCTCTGAACAATTAACAGATTTATCCGCTGAAACACAATGCGAGTTCTGTGAAAGTATTGGTGGCCTGCGCCCTCATATTGTCTGGTTTGGTGAAATGCCATTGTTCATGGATGAAATTATGTTGGCTTTAATGCAATGTGATTTGTTTGTGTCGATAGGTACATCAGGTACAGTATATCCAGCGGCGGGTTTTGTCGAAATTGCCAATCAATCTGGTGCGCATACCGTTGAATTGAATTTAGAACCCAGTGACCAAGCCAGTCAATTCAAAGAATCAATTCATGGTCCAGCCAGTCAAATAGTGCCAGAATTCTTTAACAGGTGACGTGTTTCCAAAAGCAGAACTTGACAGGCAATTGGATACATTTGCATAATTCTTTGGGTTCCTTTTTTAAAATCCCCCAAGAAAACATTTATGTTACACAAAGATTTAAACAAACAAGTGGTCATGGCTCTGCGACAAAGTGTGTTGTTTGCAGCCATGGATGAACGTCAATTCGATCAGGTATTGGGTTTTTCTGATGTGGTGCGTAAGCAGGCTGATCAAATGATATTTCAGCAGGATATGGATTTGACCCACATTTATTTTGTCTTTGATGGGGCTGTTAAACTGGTGAGGGGAACCATAAAAGGCGATGAAAAAATCATAGAAGTGGTGCTCTCCGGCCGCAGTTTCGCTGAAGGGGTTTTGTTTGCTGGAGCTCCCAGGTATCCGGTAACTTCAATAGCCTTGAAAGATTCGGTTTTAGTTAAAGTGCAAGCAAAACCACTGTTGAATTTACTGCGAAGTTCAGCAGATTTGTGTATCAATATGTTGGGGCACTTATCTACCCGACTGCACTGGATGATTCGAGAACTGGATAAACAAACATTGCATAATGCCTCATTTCGGGTGATTGATTATTTCTTGTCCCAGGTTGATGAAGGGGTTACTGAAGAGTTTAAACTTATGCTGGCTGTTCCTAAGCGTGACATTGCATCGCGTTTATCTATTAAACCGGAAACGTTTTCAAGGGCATTAAAAAGTTTAGAGAATAAATCACTGATTGCTATCAAAGAAAGAAAAATCATCCTAAAAAATGTTTCTCAATTGCGGACCTTGTTGGAAAGTGAGGCTTTGTAATTTACTTAACAATAAGCAAAAAAACGCCGACACTAAGACCGGCGTTTTTTTATTTTTAGATTGAATCAATCTTTAGTAAACATCTTCCACAGTGTTGTGAACATTAAATTTACCAGTTGGAGTGATTAATCTTTCGTCTTTAATCACGTGTTTCAGTTTTCTGGTTTTGTCATCAACCACCACGATGGCTGATTTTTGGTCTAAACCGTTCCAAACTGAGAACCACACCTCATCACCTTTCATGTTGTACTCAGGTTGTACCACACGTTTGGCGCCTTCACCCAAATCAGCCCATTCAGCAATTGGCAAGACTTCAAAACCCTTATCCAGATTGTTGACATCATAGACTGCCACACTTTGAGAAATGGCTGGATCAGGGTTCAATGGAGAATCTACCCACAGGTTTTTGGATTTAGGGTGTGACTTCACGAACAATGAACCACCGCCTTGTCCGTGTAAGGTTCTGACCACTTGCCAGGCATTTTTGCCTTTGGCATCGGTACTCAGGAAAGTGATCTTGTCATTACCCAAAGCACTGGTTACCCACACAGGACCATGGTCAGGGTCATCCAGGTTCGCACCACGACCAGGGTGAGGGATTTTATCCACATCTGTCAGAGATACCAGTTTACGGTCTTTAGAGTCGATTACGGCAATCTTGTCAGATTGGTTCGCTGCAGTCAGGAAGTATCTTTTACTGCGATCCCAACCGCCATCATGCAAGAACCGTGCCGCATTGATGGTGGTAACTGTCAGATTATCGATGTCTGAATAGTTAACCAGCAGGATTTTACCGGTTTCTTTCACATTAACGATGAACTCTGGATGTTGATGTGATGCCACAATCGCAGCCACACGTGGTTCTGGGTGATACTCTTGGGTATCTACAGTCATACCACGGGTTGAAACAATGCGTTTGGGCTCTAAAGTATCACCATCCATAATGGTGTATTGTGGAGGCCAGTAAGAACCAGCAATCGCATATTTATCTTCATAGCCATGGTATTTTGAAGTTTCAACCGAGCGTGCTTCCAAGCCTACTTTAATGGTAGCAACGATTTGTGGAGGGTTCATGTACAAGTCGATCATATCTACTTTGGCATCACGACCAATGGTGTAGATGTAACGACTTGAAGCAGAAGTTCTGGAAATATGTACCGCATAACCAGTTTTCAGGATACTGACAATTTCTTTGGTGTCACCATCTATGATGGCCACTTCACCGGAATCACGTAAGGTGACTGAGAAGAAGTTTTCAAAGTTGCGTTTGTGCTGAGGTTTAGCAGGTCGATCTTCTGGGGCAACGTGAACTTTCCAGGAGTTTTTCATCTCTTCCATTCCCCATTGTGGAGGCTCTGGTGGATCATGCTGTAGGAAACGTGCCAAAGTATCAATTTCATCCGCTGTGAAGTCACCAGAAGTACCCCAGTTAGGCATCCCAGCCGGTGAGCCATAGGTAATCAGGGTTTTCAGATAATCTGTACCTTTTTCACGGGTGATGTCTGTGGTCAAAGGTTTCCCTGTCGCACCTTTACGTAACACACCATGACAACCTGCGCAACGCTCAAAGTAAATCTTGGTGGCGAAAGCAAATTCATCTTTGGTCATGGCTGGGCCATTGGAATCAATCATGCCGGAAGTGTCTTCTGGATTGATGCCTGATGGCGCACCTTGATAACCAGCTTCTTCTTTGGTGGTGATTGGATGGTCTGCGGCTGCATCAGCTGCCACTGTAGGTTTTTCATTTCTAACCGCCGCCACTTCAGCAGAGCTGACTTGAAAACCTTCATTACCCCAACTGTTCATGACATAAGTGACGACATTGGCAATCTGTTCATCTTGCAAGTATGAAAGGTTTGGCATCACAGCGTTGTATTTCACACCATTCACGGTGACCTCGCCAGACAAGCCATTGACAACTGTACTGATGGCACGTTCTTTATCTGCCAATAAATAATCAGAACCAGCCAAAGGAGGAAATGCACCAGCGAGTCCCTGACCATTGGGCTGGTGACAAGCTGTACAGTATGTTTGATAAACTTTTTCCCCTGCAGCCAGTTGACTGGCTAAATCGGTTGAACCGGCTTTCATTTCAGCCTTATGCTCAGCCAAAGGATCTTTGCTGGCGGATTGTTCTGCGGCACAAGCACTGATACCAGTAAACATGCCGATTACCAGGCCTGCATTTAACAGGGTGCGCTTAAAGGTTTTCATTGTTAACTCCTACTACTTAGTAACATTCATTTAAGTACTGGCCGGTAATTCCCAACCAGTTACACTTTTCTTATTGTGGATAATATGATGTTTCTTGTTTTTTGTAATTGATGTAAGTCAAGTTTCAAAGCCCTAACTTTAATGTATTACCATTCAATGTTATAAGAGACTTTGAAATGTCTTGATGCCTGAGTCATGGCTTCTATTATGCTATCAGATGCATCAAAGTTTTTCACCTGTTGCCACAACCAATATTTTTTGTCTGTTAAGTTAAATATACCGGCTTGTAAATGGCTGTTTTCAGTTATGTTATATCCAATTGTAAAGTCGAAAGTTGAAAAACCAGGTGTTTTGAACAGTTCATCATCTTCATCATCCACACGGTTTTGTGCCCGACTGAAAACACCATATAAATTGGCTTGCCAACGGTTATCCGTTGAATTCCATTGCAATCGTCCTGTGGCTTTGGGTGGTGAAATATGATTCAAAGGCTGGTTGGTACGGTTGTTCTCACCGCGTGTCCAGGCCAGTGCCCAGGCTGTTGACCAATGCTCATTGATTTGCCATTGGTAATCAAGTTCAGCGCCATAGATGGTCGCATCCTGTACATTTCTTGATTGAAAAACCAGGGCGCCCGTATCAGGATTAACTGATACCAAATCACGACTGACTATCAAGTCATTGTAATCATTGTGAAAAGCATTGAGCTGGATTTGGTGCGATGAGCCAGAATAACGCATGCCAATTTCAAAACCATCTGAAGTTTCAGAGCGTAAATCGGGATTGGGTATGGCGCTGTAGTTAAACAAAGCCAGATTAAAGCCAATATTCACATCATCATAAGGAGGCGCTCGAAAGCCTCGCACGTATTGTGCGTAAACATTGAAATCATCATTGACGTCATACATCACGCCCAATTTAGGTGAGAAATCAGATTCAGTAATGGAAACCACTGCTACATCGCCAGCACCGTTATCAAACAGTGCATCACGATTGGGCGATAAATCATAATGGTCAAATCGAATGGCAGGCACCAAAGTCCATCTTGAATTGCCAAAGGTGATTTCATCATGGATGAAAAGGCCTATTTCCTGTACATCGGTTTTGGGGAAATCTCGCAGTGGAAAGTTTTCACCCAGAACCAGGTTGCTTGTGGCGCCGGTATTCAGATTGGTTTCTGTGGCATCACGAGATTCAGTCACATCCGTTTGTGTTAATTCAAAACCATAGATCATTTGGTGTTCGGTATTTTCCGTTGACCAAGCTTTGGTAAAGTTCAGTTCCAAACCGGTTCTGGCGCTGTCGAAATTGAATTGTCTGTATTGAAATAATGGTGTACCACTTCTGGAGAAACGGTTTTCAAAGGTGTCTTGTTGAAATTCTGTGGCTGCATGATAAACCAGGAAACTGCCTTCATCAGCAAAACCATGATTCACCACAAAGTCATAATCCAAACTGTATTTTTGATCTTTGGCATCATCTTGCCCACTAAATGCCGTGGTTCTGATAAAACGACCCTGGCCAATGAATGAATTGATTTGGGTAAATTGGTCTTTTTGATTGGCCTGGATGCCAAAAGTCAGTGTGTTGCCACCAGCTGTGTTGATTTTCCATTTACCAAACACTGATTGGGCATCCCAATCTGCAGTGTCTTTGGCCAAGCTAGAGTTCTCATTGACCACACCTTTACCATCACGTTGCGTGGCTGAAAGTAATAAACCATGGTTGTCTATATCCCAGGCTGAACTCAGTGTAATGAACCTGCCATGACGTTTCCCATCATAACCGAGCCTCAGCCGAGTCCAGTTGTCATTATCATGGTTAGCCAGTAAAACATCCGGATCCCAGGTGTTAATGGCAACAATGCCACCCAAGGCATCACTGCCATATAATGTTGATGCAGGGCCTTTCAAAATTTCTATGTTTTGAATCAAGTCAATTTCAGGAAAACCCGAAGTGGCAAAGGAATATGAACCCAGGCCAAAAGTATTGGCATTGGGGATACCATCAATTTCTATCGCAACCCGGTTTTCACCCACGCCACGGATATTAACACCTGAAGTGCCAAAACGGGTGCCACCATCTTCGATGTGCACATTGGCTTCATATTTCACAGCACCTGCCATATCCTGACTCATGCTTTGCTCGATATTCTCTGCAGAAATCACGCTGACATCGCCAACCACTTCTTGTACGGGTCGTGCTTGTTTATAAGCCACAACCACCATGTTTTCCAATTTTTCCTCATCCTCAGAGGCTGAATTTTCTTGAGCAGAAAGCCAGGAAATCGGGGCAAAGATAAGTGCTACAAAGACACTCAAAGGTAACTTCGTTTTCATACTTTAGTTTCTCTTATTTATTGTTTTAAGATGAGATAAATTGTAAAGATTCCGTGAATGTTTGTATTTGACCTGGGTCAATTTAAGCCAGATATTAAGTGGATCCTGAATAATTCATATCTTTCGTCTGGGCTTAAAAATGAGTAGTACATTGGGTAGTCGGCTTTAGCCGACCCATTACAACAACAATGACCGCAAGTAAGTTGACTAAAGTCAACTACCCGCCTTTAACTGAGAACAAAGAAACAGCCGGCTGAGCTTTGTCGAAGTCTGTTCCAATACTGAAAGATGTTTGGTGTCTGAAATACAGCATTCGAAGAACTGTGGGTTTTGGAGTTGGTTTTCAATTAACCAACTGATAAAACACTCTTGGCAGTTTCTTGGGTAAATCAAGGACATTGTTCAGGTGTAAAAAACCTTGAGCACCAAACAGGTAGGGTAGGTAATCGGCGGCTTGGTAGTCGATGGAAACACAAAAAGGCGTTAAACCCTGGTTTTTGGCTTCAATGATGGCTTGTTTGGTGTCTTCCAGGCCATAACGGCTTTCGTATTTATCGAGGTCGTTGGGTTTGCCATCGGTCAATATCAACAATAGTTTTTGGGTTGAAGATTGTTTGGCCAGTTGAGTTGTGGCATAGCGAATGGCTGCGCCCATGCGGGTGTAATAAGCGGGTTTAATGGCGTATATCTGGTTTTGGCAATGTGTATCAAATGGTTGGTCGAAATTCTTGATGTCATAATACCTGACACAATCGCGTTTTTTTGAAGTAAAGCCAGCGATGGCAAAGCGCTCACCAGCTGCACTTAAACTTTCAGACAGTAGGTATAAGGACTCTTTAATCACATCAATGACTTTTTTCTTATCATTGGCATAAGCGTCGGTGGAAAGAGACAGGTCGGTCAGAATCAGGCTGGATAAATCTCGTGTTTGTTTGCGTTTTTGGCGGTACAGCATCGGTTCTGAAGTGCTTTGCCCCAGTTTGGTGGCTGTATTGAAATCAAGGTAGGCATTGAGGTCAACTTCTTCACCATCGGCTTGTCGATTGTTCCAAACACTGATGGGTTTCAGAGACTCAAACTGGCGTCGCAGTTTTCGTGCTTGTTGTTTGAGAGACTCAGGCCATTTAGCATCTTCAGTTAACCTCAGTTGCATCAATTGCAAGGAACAGTGGTCCTTCAATAATTTTTGTTGTTTATAGTCCCATTCAGGAAGCAGAATACCTTCACTCAAAACCAAATCGTCATAATCACTGGAAGGCAAGTCAAGGTCAATGCGGATTTTATTGCCGGTTTCGCCATTATTAACACTTAATTTATCCATGTCATCAGCGACCCGTACTGCATCGTCATCATCACCGTCATCCTCACTGCGATCCAGATTGATAAATTCCGACCAGGAAAACATGCTTTCCAAGCGAAAAGACATGAAACCATCGTTGCCGTCGGTATCATCGACTTGCTCCGCCTGGTAGCGCTTGTTCTTTTGTTGTTTTTTGTTGGGTTTCTGCTCACTCGTAGAGGTGCCGGAGGCATCTTGACTGGAACGCATGGCGGCTACAGTTTTTTCATCAACTGCTTTAAGCCACAGATTTACGGGTTGAGGCATTTGTTGAGGATTGTATTTCAAGTCATTGATTTCAAGAGGATTTAACAATACTTGGCGGATTCTTTGTTCGGCTTGTTGCACCGTTGGAGGCAGAGATGTAATGGCTGGTCTTTGTGTTAAATGGGCTTGAACCAGTTGTTGATATATGGGCTTCAATCCAGGGTATTGTCGTAAGACTTGCTGAGTGAGGTATTGGTTGTGTTCAATCGGATATTGGGTATTGGGTGACAAGTTGAAACTTGCCATCGCAGCCAGCCAAAAATACAAATGCTCATTCAAATTTTGATCAGGAAAATAATCAATCTTTTCGGGTAAATAAAGAAAATCGCCACTGAAATGTCCTGATTCAGATTTTTTGCCCGTACCTGAAATCTTTTGCAACCAATTGCGGTGTGTGTTATTGGGTAGGGCAGAGGTAAAGCCTATGGTGATACCGGCATCACCACCCAAACTGCGAAAGAAAACGCCAATTTGCCCACTCAAATCATCCAGTTCTACGGCATATTTTGGATAATGAAAACTGCTTTTCTGCGTGATGAAATGATGCCATTTTTCGCCAACCCATTCTTCCATGACTTAACTCCTGTTCTCAAAACAATGTAAAGGTATTTCAGCTTTGCGGCCAAAATCCCGTTGTGATTTGTCCAATGCACAATCATCAATCAACATCTTGAGTAAGGGTTTCTGGTCATGTTGTGCCTGAACTTGGGCACAGCTGTCTACGCAGGCAAAACATTGTGTGCAAGTAAACATTTTGCGTTTGATGGTGCGTGGTTTTAAGCGCATCGGACAGGCATGTTCACATGATTTGTCGCAGCATTGACAGTCTTTGGCTCGGCTGCCGTTATAGCCGACCACCATACCTTTTTTATTGCCCATCCAGGCGAGGGATTGAAACACCCCGACGGCACAGGCAAAGCGGCAGAATAGATGACGTGCCAGGGTGAACTCAAGGGTAAAAACCAATGTCACAACCGATATAAAAATGGTTTCATATTTTGACAGGCTCAAAGTAACCAAGCCATAATAAATGTCTTTAGGTGGAAGCAGGTAAGTGATGGCAATGACAGCCCAACAAAAGGCAAAACCCACAATGGCAATAATGGTTGGAATCCACCACCAGACGTTGCGTTGATAGCTTGAACCATCTTGCTGATTCTCGGGTATCGGATGTTTGTCCCACAAACTTAATTTACCCATGGCACGTTTCATTAAATTATTGATGCTTTCAACCGCCAAAAAATGCGGGCATAACCAGCCACAATAGAGCCGACCCCAGCGCCAGGCAATCAATAAAAATAGCACCACAGTAAAGACAATGGGTAACAATGCCACCCATAAAACCCGCATCACCAACGCACCAGTGGACAGCTCGGAGAATTCCGTCAGATTTAACTTCCAATCTTGTCCAAACAAAATAAAGTGACCCAGATTCAAGTCCAATCTGAAAATGTCCAATATTGGTGCCAGG
>JAUHXW010000426.1 GCA_030426705.1 Gammaproteobacteria bacterium | reverse complement strand
TCAGCAACATCCCTGGATAACACAGTTCTCGTTTGTTCTCTGTCTGACACCGAGAATTGTAACTTCCTGGCTTGAACACCTGTTTGGGTGACTTGGTCAATCAGTTGATCTGCCTTCTGTGCATTGCTGTGATAGTGCAATACCAAGTCATAACCTTCATTGGCTAATTGCAATGCCATGGCGGAACCCAGTCCACCCGTGGCGCCAGTTATCAAAACGGATTTACTCATCCAAAAAGTACTCCTATGTCATCGGGATGATAAACATTCAAATTACAAGTTATTTCAACACCTGGAGCAGTCGCCTTACATTGAAAAACACCCAGGCCATTTTCCTCCAAAAACATTTCCTTGATATGAATCTGTAATCGGCTGCCTACATGGATTTTGTCCACGTTGCTGTCATACTTACGTGTACCCAACAACAACCCTATTCTGACAGCTTCATCATTGTTTTTGGAACGCAACCCTGCCAAAGCTGCAATGGATTGTGCCATGTATTCAATCACCACCAAAGCACTGAGCTGGCCATTCTCAACGAACATAGAGTTTTCTGTAACATTGACAACAGCTTCCAGCCAATCCTCACCCCAGTCTATCAATTCATCCAACAACAGCATTTTACCTGAATGTGGTAACAAATCCTGTAAAGCGAATTCAGTCATTCACAGCTCCAATAATCAGTGAAGCATTGCTACCACCAAAAGCGAATGAATTGGACAACGCATATCTGGGTTTGCCTAGATTATTTTTTGAATTCACTAAGTTCAATGGTGCTATGCTTTGATCATAATCACCATCATATACATGCGGTAAATATTGACCTTGAGTATTGTGTTCAGACATGGACAAAGCGCATAAGCCCAATTCCAACGCACCAGCAGCCCCTAAAGTATGTCCCGTCATCGATTTGGTCGAACTGCACCAAACTGTATCGCCAAATACAGCTGTCACCGCTTTGGATTCCATGGCATCATTTTGCGGTGTGCCTGTGCCATGCAAATTCACATAATCAATTTGATTCGCCTTTAAACCAGAAGCAACCAGAGCGCCATTCATGGCATCTATGGCACCTTGACCATTTGGGTCAGGTGCAGAAATATGATAAGCATCAGAAGTTTCTGCGCCTCCCAATAAATTCAATTCAGCTTCATCATTGGTTATTAAAAATAATGCTGCAGCTTCACCAATATTAATCCCTTTTCGATTGGCACTGAATGGTAAAGTTTTTTCAGATGATAATGCACCCAATGCGTTAAAACCATTTACTGTTAATTGGCACAATACATCAACACCGCCTACAACTACCGCATCACAGATCCCTTGGTTTAACCACCTTTGGGCACTCAGCATCGCTTTGGCACTGGATGAACAAGCTGTAGAAACTGACATTACAGGCCCTTTTACGCCTAAAAAATCTGCTAAAAAGTCTGATACGTTGGCCATCCTGTGGTGGTGAACCTGGTAATGTTCAGACCAATTCCCAGATTGGTCAAATTCTCTCAAAGCCACCTCCAGTTCATCCACACCAGATGTACTGGTTCCAACAATAATACCGACCCGCTCAGGTGCCCGGTTGATATACGATTGCAGCAAAACTTGATTCAATTGCGAAGCCACACTGGCCAAAAATTGATTCACCCGACAATCAAAAAAAGAATTCAGGCTGGTTTTACTGAATTCAGCATGGCCTAAATAAGTTGAACCTTCGAACAATACATCACCATCCAGCAACATACCTTCGGTTGAACCTATAGATGCCTGCGACCATATATCGGCAAGATTGTTACCAAGCGCACAGGATAATGCGAAACTTTGTATACCGACCGGATTCATAGTGTTTTGATGGTTAATTTAACTTTCCTTCTGCTGTCGTGAATTGTGGTCTCTTGCGAATTCTTGATGATCTTAATAGCTGCGGTATCATAATCCAATGACTCAAAAAGCGACATTTTAATGTATGCCAGCATGTTTTTTGGGTGGATTTTCATTAAAATCCGACTCGGA
>JAUHXW010000087.1 GCA_030426705.1 Gammaproteobacteria bacterium | reverse complement strand
CGGTTGTTGGTGTAATTGGTGCTGCAAAAGTGGTGGAAGATGTGCTGATCAAGGAAGCCTTGATTGGTGAGGCTAAGTTTTATTGGCAAAAAAAAGAGCAATATACAGAGTTTCCGCTGCCTAAAACCATGAATTTAACAGGTTATCTGGTTAAAGATGGTGACTATTCTTTGGTGCCTGATGTGTTGGCAACTGTGGATCAGCAATACCAACGGATTGAGCTTAACAACAGCCACCCCATTGTTTTCGTATCAGAAAAAGACAACGAAAAACTTTATCTGATTTTTGAAGAAGCCCAAGTGGCACGGCTGGCCTTGTATTTTGGCATCACACCATTGATCATTGTTTTGTTGATCATTTATCTACCGGCTTTTATTTCGTTTGTTTTTTCCAAGCGCGCTGTTTCTCCGGTTCTTAAATTGGTGAAAAGGCTGGATGAAGCCAAAATCACCAAAAAAGGTTTTATCAAACTCAATTTTGATGACATCAAACAAATGGGCAACACCGATGTCAATGTGTTGATTGATGCTTTTGAAGATTTTTCGAGCAGGATTACCGAGTTGATTCAAAGAGAAAGGAATTTTTCCCGCTACGCTTCACATGAATTGCGAACGCCACTAACGGTGCTCAGGGGCTCTCTTGAATTGATGAAAAAACAGGACTTGCCTCCCAAAGGTCAGAAATTGGTCAACAGAATGCATCCCATGGTGGAAGAGATGCAGGCATTGATTGAGGCTCTGCTGTTATTATCACGGGATGAAATTGTTGAGCGATCAGAAGAACCGATTTTGGTCAATGACTTATTGAAAAGTACTGTTGAAGACACCATCAGATTATTTTCCCCACGCGATATCAACCTGGTCTGGAAGCCTATTCATTTGGTGCAGAAAAAATTACCAGAGCAATTATTTACAATTGTCATCGGTAATTTAATCAGAAATGCCATCACATATTCGGAGGATCCCGTAGAAATTAAAGTTTCTATTACCGGTCGTGATATAGTCATACAGGATAATGGCAAGGGCATGACGGCTGATCAGGTATCCAGGATCATGGAACCTTTTTACCGTGCTGATGAGTTTGGCAAAGCCAAAGGGTTTGGACTGGGCTTGTCAATCGTTGATATGATTTGTAAGCAGTGTGATTGGCAAATTAAATTTGAAAGTGAAATTAATCAAGGAACCAAGGCAACGTTATCATTAAATAATGTTGAAATTTTGGCTTCTACAGAACAGAAAGAGTTATGAGTAATATTAATGTATTGTTAGTTGAAGATCATCAGGCACTGGCGGAAACCATTGCTGATCATTTGGAGTTGGCTGATTTTACCGTGGATTTTGCAGCTGATGGCATCACAGGTTTACATTTGGCGGTAACCAATAGTTATGACGCCGTCATTCTTGATGTGATGCTGCCGGGTATTGATGGGTTTGAAATATGTGACAAAATTCGCAAAGAAGCCAAATCCGATGTGCCGATTATCATGTTAACAGCTCGTGATCAAATTGCTGACAAACTCAAAGGCTTCAATACCGGTGCGGATGACTATTTGGCCAAACCATTCAATCCGGATGAATTGATTGCCCGTTTGCAGTCAATGGTTCGACGGCATCGTGGAGAATTTGATTCCAAGGCATTGAAAGTGGGTGATTTGGTGTTTGATATGGGCACCATGGAAGTCATCAGGGGCAACCAAAAATTAAAAGTTTCACCTACAGGTTTGCAAATCCTTAAAATTTTGATGAAAAAATCACCTGAAGTGGTGAGCAAAGAACAATTGGCTCAACAATTGTGGGGCGATTTGGTGCCAGATTCTGACGTGTTGCGCAGTCATTTGTATATTTTGCGCAAAACCATCGACAAGCCCTTTGACAAAGAATTGTTGCACACCATTCCTGGTGTAGGCGTTAAGATTTCGGAGCAAGCATAAGCTTCAAGTTAATGACATGGGATGAGGTAATTCCTGTTGTTTATCCAGGCTTCTTAACAGTTGAAACAGCTTTTTGCGCTGATTGGAATCATCGGGTTTCTTCTTGTGATTTCTCAGTGTTTGACGCAATTGTCCCAAATCATCATGAGAATAACATTGGTACAAATGATTTATCAGTGCAGTTTCATCGATTGAAAATTGCTCAATCCAGGCATTGATTACTTCATCTCTGATTTGGTAATGACCATCCATATTGTTTTGTTGCAGCAGTTTTTCTTGTATGGCGACATGGTCTAACTTGATCAGTAATTTACCCATATATTGAAAATGACGCTTGCTGGCAATGTGGCTGGTGATGCGCTTGGATTCTTCAATTGCATCCAAAAACTGTTCAGGTAAATCCAGTTCTTTCAGTTTGCTTTTGGGCATAGCGGCAATTTCTTTGGCTAAATCGCGCAGGTCAGCCGCCATTTTTTTCTTTTGGGTTTTGCTGACCACTTCCTCTTCATCGTGAAAATCTGTGATTTCAAAATTTTTGGTTTTTTTGCCCATTGAATAGTTGTCGCTTTGGTGAATGGTGAGATTTTAACAAACATTATGATGATTGGTTCAATATTACCTTTTAAAATCAAAATCTAGTAAAATCACGCTTTGCAAATTAAAACCTGAAAATCCCAATGTCATCCACAGCACTTGTTGAAAAAGTTCTCGATCAATTAAAAGCCAAAGGCGCAACCCAGGCAGAAGTCGTATATTCTGAAGGGGCAGGCGTTTCGGTCAGTTGCCGCCAAGGTGAAGTCGATACCATCGAGAATAATCAGGACAAGTCTTTGGTCATAACGGTTTATAAAAATCAGGCCAAAGGTTCAGCCTCCACCGCTGTGGTAGATGAAGCCAACGTTGAATTAACCATGGAAAAGGCCTTGGCGATTGCCAGTTTGACAGAAGCAGATGAAGCTGCTGGACTGGCTGATAAGGCATTATTGGCCACTGAGTTTCATGACCTCCAGCTTTATTTTAACAACCAGAAAACCGCTGATGAATTGGTGAGTATGGCCTTATCTGCAGAACAAAGTGCTCTGGATTATGCCAAAAGCAAAGGTCAATCCATCACCGTGGATGAGGCCAATGTGCAACTGGGTGAAGGTCGCAGCATTTATGCCAACAGCCTTGGGTTTATCGGTCACAAACAAGGCAGCAACGCTTCGGCCAGTGTGGTGGCAATTGCTGAACAGGATGGTGTGATGGAACGTGAGTATTGGTGGGATGCCCGTCGAGACGTGAATGAAATGGATTCGATGTTTTCCATTGGGGAAAGGGCATCCGAACGTACTTTGCAGCGCCTTGGCTCAAGAAAAATCAAATCCACCAAAGCACCTGTCTTGTTTGACCCTTCAAGTGCCAAAACTTTGGTTGGTCACATGTTGTCAGCCATCAGTGGCAGTGCCTTGTATCAGGAAGCCAGTTTTTTGAAAGATGACTTGCACCAACAATTGTTTCCAGAATGGTTGAGCATCAAAGAGAATCCGTTTTTGCCAGGTGGCTTTGCCAGTCGCAATTTTGATGGTAACGGCGTACAAACCAGACAACGTGATTTGATTAAAGCAGGCGTGCTTAATGGTTTTTTATTGTCTGTTTACTCTGCTCGCAGACTGGGGATGCAAACCACTGGTAATGCGGGTGGGGCGCATAATTTGTTGGTGGAATCAAATCAATCTGAGCAGCAAGATTTATTGCAACAACTCGACACGGGTTTGTTGGTGACCTCATTGATGGGGCAAGGTGTGAATACCGTGACCGGTGATTATTCGCGTGGTGCATCGGGATTTTGGGTAGAAAATGGCAAAATTCAGTTTCCGGTTTCAGAACTGACCATAGCTGGGCATTTAAAGGACATGTTCAAATCGCTGGTGGCCATAGGTGATGATGTCGATGAACGCAGTAAAATCCACACCGGTTCCTGGTTGATTGAATCGATGACCATTGCGGGTGATTGATGACCTCAAATTCAATGCTTGCCTTCACATTTTTGAACTGGGACTATGAACCGCAAAGCGGTGAGTTACTGCTTCATTATCAGGATGAACAATTTGGCAGGTTCACAGAAAAATTTGTATTTCCAGCTTTAAATCCAGACAAGCTGAAAGTCATCAAACAGCCACTGACCACAGCCATCAATTGTTTGCATTGGATGGCAGGTGTCAGCTATTACAAAACTTCACTGGCGAATAACATCGAGTTCGCTCAACAGAAGCCCAACCAGCAACAAGCCAACTGGCTGACTCAAACCTGGCAATCTGGTCTGGCTGAACTGGCTTATAAAAATCAATTGCCATGGCTTGATTACATAGATTTTTCATTTGTAGAAAACACCGCTGAATCAGCAGCGCTGAACTTGCAACCCAGATCATTGGTGGCGATTGGCGGTGGCAAAGATTCGTTGGTGACCATTGAGCAACTTAAAGTTCAAAATGAGGACTTTTGTTTGTTTCAGGTGGGACAGTCGACATTCATTGAGTCAGTGGCTATAAAAACCGGTGTGCCTTTGATTCAGATAAAACGGCAGCTTGACAGTCGTTTACAGGCAGCCAATGAACAAGGGGCTTTCAACGGCCATGTGCCAATCACCGCCATCAACTCTTGTGTGGCGGTCATCACAGCGTTGATTGCCGATTTTGACAGTGTGGTATTTTCCAATGAGCGTTCAGCGGAATTCGGTAATGTAACCGATACACAAGGTCGCTCAATCAACCATCAATATTCCAAATCATTGGCTTTTGAACAAGCCTGGCAAACCATCATCAAGGAAAATATCACGCCCAATCTGGACTGTTTTTCTCTGCTCAGGCCGTTTTCAGAATTGCACATTGTGAAAAAATTCGCTGAATATGAGCAGTATTTTGCCAGTTTTTCCAGTTGTAACCGCAATTTCCACTTGGCAGGTTCTCAAAACAAGCAACACCATTGGTGTGGACAATGCCCCAAATGCGCCTTTGTGTTTTTGTGTTTGGCACCTTTTATTTCAAAACAATCATTGCTGAAAATATTTGGTCAGGATTTATTAGCAAATGAACAATTGCATGGATTGTTTGCTGAATTGCTCGGACTGGAAGGGCAAAAGCCATTTGAATGTGTGGGCGAGCCTGCAGAATGTCGAGAAGCCCTGCGGCTGTTGGCGCAGCATCCGGGCTGGCAACAACATCCACAAGTACAGATTTGGCTGACTGAGATAAGTGATTCAAGTGAAGGTGAGGTCTTGTTTAAGCCAAGTCAGCAACACCAAATACCAGCCAAACGACACTTTCAGCGGGTTTTGACTGAGATGGATTCTGGGATATGAAACTTGCAATCCTACAACATCAGTCTGTAGCGATTTGGGGCTATGGTGTCGAGGGTCGTGCCGCGGCTGATTATTTGCATAAAAAATGCCCTGAACTGCGTTTTACCGTGTTGTGCCAACAAACTGAAATTGATGACAAGCCATGGTTTTTTTTAACCGATGTAGTTGACGCTAACTTATTAAATCAATTCGATGTGGTAATCAAATCGCCTGGAATTTCTCCGTATTTGGAGCCAGCCAAATCAGTACAATGCAAGCTCATCAGTTCCACCGCTTTGTGGTTTGCCAATGAAAAAGACAAACTCAAAGCACAAGTGATTGCTGTCACTGGCACCAAAGGCAAAAGCACCACTTGCGCCATGTTGACACATGTGCTCAAAAATATGGGGTTTGCTGTAGAATTGGCCGGTAATTTTGGTAAACCGTTGATCAGTTGCATAGAGCCATGTGACTTTGTGGTGCTGGAAACATCCAGTTATCAGGCTCAGGATGGTGCCATTCAAGCCGATGTAGCAGTGGTGTTGAATCTGTTCACTGAACATTTGAACTGGCATCTGAACGATTCCAATTACCATGCAGATAAAATGCGTCTTTTGCAGCAAGCAGGGCAAGTGGTATTGAATGCCAAAGACGACAACATCAAAACTTTTGTGCAGCACAGAGGCTTATCTGAGCAACACTTTCACTGGTTTGATCAACACAATGGCTTCTATGAATTGAACCAGACATTGATGTATCAGGACAAAGCGCTGTTATCACGTTATGGTTGGACTTTGAAAGGTGCGCATAACCTGGTCAATGCCGCCGCAGTAATGACAGTGCTGGACGTGCTGCAACTGGATGTGAAAAAAGCCTTGAACAGTTTGAAATCATTTCAACCGCTACCGCATCGCCTACAACCGATGGGTGAAATTGATGGCGTCCAATTCATCAATGACAGCATTTCATCGACACCTCACGCCACTTTGGCGGCCTTGAAAACTGTTGATTGTGACAAAACCTTGTTGCTGATAGGCGGGTTTGACCGTGGTGTGGATTGGAACTGGTGGGTTGAAGCCATCAAAAAACAACCGCCCAAGTTTATCTTGTGCAGCGGTCAAAATGGTGAAAAAATCCACCATCTTATCTTGAAACACAGGATAAAAACACAATCTATATGGCAACCAAGTTTAAAATTTGCGGTCAAAAAAGCCAAGCAATTGGCACAAGCTGGTGACGTGGTATTATTGTCACCAGGAGCGCCGAGTTTTGATGCTTTTAAAGACTACCAACATCGAGGTCAACAATTTGCACAATGGGTAAAATAACCATTTTAATCTCATTACTTTTCACTGCTCAGTTGCATGCTGAAGAAGTGGTGATTCCGCCTGCTTTATTGCAACAGGTTGAATCGGGTCATGCTGAAAGTGCTTTTTTTATTGGTTCTGCTTTTGCCGAAGGCACCATGGGCATTGAAAAGAACTTGCAGAAGGCCAAGGAATGGTTTTTGAAGTCTGCTGAAATGGGTTATGTGCATGGCATGTTTGAAATTGGCCGCTTGTTGTATAACGAAAAAAGCTATGAAAAAGCCAAATCATGGTTCAGTAAAGCTGCTGAAGAAGGCCATGCAGAGTCATTTTACCGCTTGTCCTTGTATCCGATTTACGGTTTGAACAATGAGGAACAAAACTGTCACAAAGGCTATGAGTTACTGGAGCAAGCTGTATCAAGGGATGTGAAGCCAGCTTTCAATGATTACGCCTGGATGTTGTCTACTTTACCTGATAAGGCTTGTCGCAATGGGCAAAAAGCCTGGAGGATATATGCCGAATTACAAGAATTGTATGGCAGCATGGATCCGATTCCCTGGGCGTATATTGATACCAAGGCCGCAGTTTTGGCCGAGATTTCGGAATTTAATGAAGCCATTGAGGTGCAATCCTGGGTGGTAGAGGATTTCTGTGATGTTGATTTTTCAAATGACCAACAGGAATTTTACCAGGCTGTTGAGCAAATGATGCAACAATTCAAGCAAGAAGATGAGTTTTGCTATGGTGCAGTACGTCGCTTGCAAACCTACATCAACCGTGAGCCGTGGCGCGAACTGCCGGAGGTTATCAATGAATGAACAAGAGTTAAGTGTCAGGGAACATTTTCAGCGGGAAATGGCGCCGATTGCCTTTACTGAATTACAAAAACACTTTGCCAAAGGCATCCTCATCGAAGTTTCCAAAGAGCTCGATATGATTGAAGTGGCTCTGAAATTACATGAAGATGATGCAGCTGCCATCAAAAGCTGGATGGATGAGGAAAAAATTGTCAGAGCTCATGATGAACACGCCAAAAAATGGTTGGCCAATGACACAAAATTGATGGCGGTTACTTCAGCACCCTGGGTACTGGTACAAGAAATAAACACAATTGGAGAACAACAATGAATGGCATGGTTTATATCATGGTTGGTGGTATTTTTGGCTTATTGCTCGGTATGCTGATCATGTATCTGTTACAAAAGAAAAACTTGCAGAACAGCGATGCGCATGCGGTACAGGAAAAGCTGGATGCTTATCAGGAACAGGTAGAAGGCCATTTTGCCAAAACTGCAGATTTAATTGATAACTTAACTGAAAGTTATAAAGCTGTGTTTGAACACCTGTCTGATTCAGCAGAATCTCTATTGACCGAAGAGCAAATCAAAAATCAATTGGTCAATAGAAAATCACGGGAAGTGACCATCAAATACCTCAAAGGCGGTGAGCAAAACGAAGAAAACACGCCAGATTCGGTTTAATCTGGCGGGTTTTAACGGAATTATTTCAACAAGATTTCTTCACGGTTTTTCTCAACCGTTTTCAAGCCAATGCCTTTGACTTGAGTCAATTCTTCAACGGTTTTGAACGGACCATTTTGTTCACGGAAAGCAACGATGGCAGTCGCTTTGGTGATGCCTACACCTTTCAATTCCTCAGCAATGGTTTCGGCATCGGCTTTGTTGACATTCACAGCAGCAAAAGCGGTTTGAGCGAATAAAGCAGCAGCGATTAATAAAGTTTTCAAAGTTTTCATTGTATTCTCCTTAAATTAAAGTTTTAAAAACCGGCGAGTACATTCACCAGTTGCTGCCCATTGTAAGGAGGGCAACAAATCTCTCATATAGTCAGATTCTGATGAAGTTGTATGAAATTACAGTGATTTGTAGGAATTTATCATTTTTTTCTTTATAATCATTGCGATTTTTACCCAGAACAAATCCTTTTTTTTTATGAAAGTCTCGTGTTTATTAACTTTTTACTTGTTCTTTTTCGTCCCATTTGTCAATGCAGGCAGTACAATTGATTTTACCCCGCATGGTACTCAACCAGGTTTGAATTTTGGTTTGGAAGGTGGATCCAAGTGTCACAGTTGCCATGCAGGTTATTACAACGATGCCAATTATGACAATGACAAGCATTTTATGCCCTATACCACGTGGGCCGGTTCAATGAAAGCACATGCGACACGTGACCCTCTGTTTTGGGCTGCATTGGATGTGGCGAATAATGACATTCCTGGCGTGGGGGACTTTTGTCTCAAATGTCACACACCTGCGGGTTGGTTTAAAGGCCGAGTGGTCAAACCCATTGATGATCAGATGCCACTATTGGATGGTGCCAATGGCTGTGAGTTATCTGGTGATTATGTCGCCAGAAATACTGGGAATAATGATTTTTCAGGTGTGACCTGCCATTTTTGCCATCGGATTGATGAGCAAGGACCCAATCAGGAGGCGCAGCGTATAGGAAATACTGAAGTTTGGTTGGATGATGAGGCTTGTGAAGGTGGTTTTGGACCGTGTCGCAAAGGACCCTACAATTACACGAATAACAGTCAAGTGGGTCAACCTCCTCATGACTGGGAGTATTCAACGTTTATTCAATCTTCTGAGTTTTGTGGCAGCTGTCATGATGTATCTTCTCCTGAAATAGAACAAAATGGTGTGCTCTCAATAGCCAAAAAACTCATTGATGAAAATGGTGTTGAAACAGCACATGCCATGCCTATAGAGCGTACTTATTCAGAATGGAAAAGCTCACTTTTTGCCGATCTGATTTATAGAGATGGTTATAACCAAGCAGATTCTTCAGTCTTACCGGTTCTGACAAAAGGTGAAACTTGTCAGGGGTGCCATATGCCTCAGACCGACAACATGGCGGCTCGTGCTTGTGTATTTAATAGCCCCGGTGATCGAGAAAATAATTTGAGAACACACCAGTTTGCGGGTGGTAATACTTGGATGCCACAGGTCATCAAAGCTGTTTATGGTGATGATTTGGAACATGTTGATAATGGAATTAAGGAGCTATTGGACTTATCCACTACTTATGCAGAAAACATGTTGCAACTAAACAGTGCATTGGTCGATGTTGAATTGGTCTCCAATGATGGGACTTCCATGGTAGTGGACGTAAAGGTCACTAATCTGACCGGCCATAAGTTGCCGACCGGTTACCCAGAGGGCAGACGGATGTGGTTAAACTTGGTGGCTGTTGATGATGGTGGTATTCAATTGCTTGAATCGGGTGCTTATGATGAAACCACGGGTGTGTT
>JAUHXW010000086.1 GCA_030426705.1 Gammaproteobacteria bacterium | reverse complement strand
GCATCAGATGACGTTGCATCAGTCACATTGTATTCTGTGCATCTTGAGGCCGACGAAAGCATCAAAGACATGGATATGGCTGAGGGAGCTAGGTTGTTCGTATTTGTTAAACAACCCGGAGGTACACCAATGCCAATAGCAGCTGTAACGGTGTCAGCTCCCTTTCAATGGCCATTAACCGTTGAATTAAGCGACCTAAACAGTCTGAATCCAGAAATAAAGCTGAGCCAGTTTGATCAAGTAGAAATCTCTGCCAAAATCAGTCTCAGCGGCGATGCCAGCGACTCATCAAGTCAGATTGAAGCCCGCCCACAGATTGTTACCAAAGAAGATCAAAATATACAATTAACTTTAAGCCAGACAACTTCACCATGAACGACCAAGCCATCAGAAAAGTACCCGAACTCAACCTCGAAAATTATGTGGCAGGCACTGCCCTTGAACAGCAACGATTTGTAGATGAATTTTACAACGGGCTGGTGGATTATGGTTTTGTGGTTTTGAACCCTTACCAGTTTGATTTCAACCTGGTTGATGATTGTTATCATGTTTTCAAATCGTTTTTTAAATTACCCCTTGAAACCAAGCAAAAATACAACATTCATGATGGTGGTAAACGTGGCTATGTACCCAGATTGCAGGAACATGCCAAAGACAGTAAAAATCCTGATTTAAAAGAATTTTGGCATGTAGGCAGAGAGGTGTCTGAAGACCACCATTTGGCCCAGGAATACCCCAAAAACCTTTGGCCCAGTGAAATTCCAAACTTCAAAGCAAAATCCTATGCACTTTATGAGCAGTTGGATCAAACCGCACTGACCATGTTCCGTTCTCTGGCTGCCGCTTTGGATGTGCCCAAAGATTATTTTGAAAAGTTAACACAAGACGGCAATTCAATCTTGCGTGCTATTCACTATCCTCCGATGACCGAATTCGAACTGCCTGGCTCAGTCAGAGCTGCTGCTCATGAAGACATCAACCTGATTACCTTGCTGGTTGGTGCTACTGACAGTGGTTTGGAATTACTGGATCGCGATGGACAATGGTTGGCGGTAGAATCAAAACCTGGTCAAATCGTGGTTGATTCAGGTGACATGTTATCCCGCATTACCAATGAAGTGATACCGGCCACCACACACCGTGTGGTCAACCCTAAGGATGACACTTCGGATCGCTATTCAATGCCCTTTTTCTGTCATCCACACCCCGATGCTGTTCTCAGTTGCATCCCTTCATGTAAAGGTGATGGTGCTTTGTATCAAGACATCACTGGCAGAGACTTTTTGAATCAAAGATTGAAAGAAATTGGTTTGAGTTAATTGTCAGTATAAAGCTTACAAAATAACTGACATTTTTTTGCTAAATAATTGATTTTGTTGTTTGTGTTTGTGCATTAGTTAACTAAAGCCACAGTTCTTACACATTTTTTTGCAATTGGCGTCAATATTCATTAAGATAATCAAAGGTTAAAAGTTAAGTAAAATTTATGGCAAGAATACTGATCATTGATGACTCTCCTTCCCAGCTTTATGGTATGCAAAAAATTGTTGAGAAATTGGGTCATGAAACCATTCTGACAGAAGATGGTAAGGAAGGTATCCAAATCGCCCGGGAGCAATTACCTGATTTGATACTCATGGATGTGGTGATGCCGGATCTGAATGGATTCCAGGCCACCAGGAAAATCAGCAAAGATGAAAGGACTGCACACATTCCCATCATCATTGTGACCACCAAAAAACTGGAAACAGACCGTGTCTGGGGTTTACGCCAGGGCGCTAAAGAATATTTGGTCAAGCCGGTGACTGAGAAAGCTTTGAAAAAAGTAATTGATGATCATTTACCTTAGATTAAACAATCAATACACTAAAAAACCGCCTTATTTAACAGGCGGTTTTTTTTGGCCGGCTATTTCTCCCATAAATTGCCGGTAGTATCTTAATTCCTTGATAGATTCCTCGATATCAGCCAAAGCCAAGTGCTGACCTGATTTACTGAAACCATCCAACAGTTGCGGATTCCAACGACGAATCAATTCCTTGATTGAACTGACATCTATCTGTCGATAATGAAAATAATTTTCCAATTTCGGCATCCATTTGGCCAAAAAGCGTCGATCCTGACAAATGCTGTTACCACACATCGGAGAAGAATGAATGGGCACATGCTCTTGCAAAAATTCAATGGTCAAATGCTCAGCTTCACGTGCCGAAATGTCTGATTGTAAAACGCGATCCCATAAGCCCGAATTGGTATGGTGTTCAGTATTCCAATCATCCATCGCTTCCAGTATTTTTTCACTTTGATGCACCGCAATACAGGGTCCTTGTGCCACAACTTCCAATTCCTGGTCAGTGACAATGGTGGCTATTTCAATGATGTGATCTTTGGCGGGGTTCAAACCTGTCATTTCCAGATCAATCCAGATTAAATTGTTCTTATTGCTCATTGATAATTCCTTGTTATGATCTCGTATTTTAACTGATGGCAGCTTGGATTGTTGTCAGATTGTTGATGATTATTGGATTAATGCAACAATTCGGGTAGGATGTCACCATGACAGAAATGTATCGGGTGACTTCGACCCAGAAAACCACAGCAAGTTTGATAAAAGAGGATGACCACACACCCATCCATGCTTTTTTTGCGCGCAAACTCAAGCCCATTTGTGGTGATTTTGTGGAAGTAGAAGCAGCAAAAAACGAACACAAAATAAAAAAAATACAAAAGCGATACAACAGCTTTTGCCGTGCCGACAATCGCGGCAATAAACAACACATCGCTGCCAATGTTAATCAAATCATGATTGTGATGGCGGTTGAACCCTTCCCCACCCGTGACATACTGAACCGATATTTAATCAGCGCTGAACTAGAAGGTATAGAACCCATCTTGGTGTTCAATAAATCAGATTTGGATAATCAGGTTTTTATCAACACCATCAACCAATACGAACGGTTGGGCTACCAAACGTTTAAAACATCTCGTCACGACACTGCTACCATTGCTGCCATTAAACCCACACTGAAAAGCAAAACCACAGTGATTGTGGGGCAATCAGGTGTGGGTAAATCATCCATCACTCGGGTAATGATGCCATCAGTTGAATTGAAGACCGGTAAATTATCGCAAAAAACCGGTAAAGGCGCACACACCACCAGTGTCACTCAAATGTATTACGATGAGCCTTTGGACGCGTACATCATTGATTCTCCAGGCGTTTGGGAATATGGTTTGTGGCAAATGAGCCCTCATGACATTGCTGCTGGTTTCAGGGAGTTTCAGGAATACCTGGGTGACTGTAAATTCAGCAATTGCACCCACATTCATGAGCCGCAGTGTGCCATCATGCAGGCTGTTAAAAAAGGTGACATCAGAGAAAACCGCTATCAATCGTATTTACGTATTGTTGATTCGATGAAATATTGGAGTTAACACATGAATATCAAATTTTGTAACCAATGCGGCCATGAAGTTCAATACCAAATCCCTGAAGGTGATGACAAGCCACGGGCGATTTGCCAAAAATGTTACACCATTCAGTATGAAAACCCCAAAGTTGTCAATGCCTGCATCATCGAACATCAGGGTAAAATATTGCTCGGTAAACGCACCATTGAACCCAGGAGTGGCTTTTGGAATGTACCCGCAGGTTTTATGGAAAATGGAGAATCAACTCGCAATGGTGCCATCCGTGAGGTCAAGGAAGAATTGTTAGCTGATTTGAAAAACATCACCCTGTTTGGCGTCTACAACATCATCCAGAGAAATCAGGTTCACGTTTATTTCCGAGCCGAGTTGGCACATGATAATTATGGACCAGGTGCAGAAACCTCTGAAGTTAAATTGTTTGCACCCGATGAAATCCCCTGGGATCAAATCGCTTTTCCAGTTGGAATCACCGCTTTGAAGCGCTACATCAAGGAAATGCCCACTGGTGATTTTTCCATCAAGGAAGAAGACATCATCATTGATTACGAAATGCTGAAACAATACGATTTTTCAAATGACTGATTTATACATAAAAACCTTCTACGACAACAAAACCTCAACCTTCACACATGTTGTGGTAGACACCAAGACACAATGCTGTGCGGTTATCGACTCCGTGTTGGATTATGATCAGGATGCGGCCAAAGCCACCACCGAAAGTGCCGATCAAGTCATTGCCTACATCAAGGACAATAACCTCACAAACCAGTGGCTTTTGGAAACCCATATTCACGCTGACCACATTTCAGCAGCTCATTATTTAAAACAACATATTGGTGGTAAAACCGGCATTGGTTCAGGTATAAAAAATGTTCTGGATTTGTGGGTACCCATTTTTGATACCGGGAGTGATACACCCATCGACGGTTCTCAATTTGATTATTTGTTTGAAGAAGGCGACACTTTTCAAATTGGAGAATTATCAGCTAAAGTATTTCATACTCCGGGTCATACACCAGCTTGTGCCAGTTATTCGGTTGGAGATGCGGTTTTTGTCGGTGATACCTTATTTGCCCCAAACCTCGGTACCGCTCGAGTGGATTTCCCTGGTGGCAGTGCAAAAGACTTATACCAATCTATTCAAAAGATTTACCAACTGCCTGATAAAACAAGGATTTTTCTGTGCCATGATTATCCAGCAGCAGGCGAGCAACCCACAGCAATGGTGACCGTAGGTGAACAAAAAGCCAACAATAAAATGCTCAAGGCTGAAACCAGCCTGGATGAATACACTGAAAAACGCACAGCAAGAGATCAACAATTATCAGTGCCCAAACTGATTCTGCCGTCTATCCAAAGCAATATGCGCTTGGGAGATTTCGGCGAGCCCGCTGAAAATGGCATTCGTTATATCAGAATACCTATAGACCAATTGTAATTATGTATCACTGGAATTTGCCAGTGAAAGTATAGAATCTGTTTCAAATTTTAAGTTTTTGATAATCTTCTAAAGAGGAACAGATTGTAATTTGACTCAAAGTGTTTGAATCGAATAGCTTATTGATCTTGTTGACATGCCTTTCTTTAAGTATCAAAACCACTTGAATGTCGTGTGAGCGCATCTTCAAAACCAATTCATGTAAGGTAAATACCGCAGAGATGTCCATAAATGGCACATTGAGACAATTTATTACGATGGTGTTAACATCCAAAGCCGTACTGACTTGCTCTTCAAAAATGGAAGCAGAACCAAAGAAAAATGCACCATTGATATTAACTGTTCTGACTTTCTGGTCATTGACATCCAGTTCTTCTTTGTGATGTTCCTTAATATCAACATTAGCTTCCGAAGTGACTCGATACACAGTTAATATCGAAGCCATCACAATACCAATGCCTACAGCCACCACCAGGTTTACAAAAACAGTTAATGCAAAAACCACAAGCATGATGACCATGTCCATCCTGGGTGCCTTATTTATCACTTTCAAAAACCGGTAATCCACGATATCAATGCCCACTTTAAACAAAATGCCGGCCAAAACCGGCAAAGGAATTTGTGCCGCAATGGGCGCAAAAAACAACACAATAAGCAGCAACACAACGGCATGAACCATGCCAGACAATTTACTAGAGCCACCACTTTTGATATTAACCACAGTACGCATAGTGGCTCCTGCACCGGCTAAACCTCCAAGTAGAGCAGTACAGCTGTTACCAATGCCTTGACCAATCAGTTCTTTGTTGGGGTTGTGTTTGGTTTTGGTCACTGAATCAGCGACCAAAGAGGTCAATAAAGTATCAATGATTCCCAGCAAAGCCAACGTCAGTGCAAAAGATAAAATATGTTCCAACTTATGAATATCGCTCCAATCAATTTCTGGAATGCGCAAGCTGGGCAATGACAAAGGAATTTCACCAACAGTTTGCACTGGCAAGTTTAATAACACACTGCAACCAGTGGCTAAAATAATGGCCAGCAGCGGTGAAGGAATAACTCTACCAATTTTTTTCGGTGTAAACAGCATTACAGCCAACGCTAAAGAAGCCACAGCCAAAGCAGATAAATTGGTTTTTCCAATACTTTCCGGCAATGCCATCAGGGTTTGCACCACGCTGCTGGAACCCTCAACCCCGATAAATGGGTTGATTTCAAGCACAATGATAATCACTCCAATACCTGACATAAACCCGGATATCACTGGATAAGGAATAAATTTAACAAATCGACCTAACTTCATCAAACCAAACAAGATTTGAATCAAACCGGCCAGTAAGATGACCAGCACAATGGCATCCAAATCGCCAGAGAAATAAATCACAGCCGAAGCAATCACCACCGTCATAGGACCGGTAGGCCCTGAAATTTGCGTGGGAGTTCCGCCAAACAAAGAGGCCAAAAATCCCAATACAATGGCACCATACAAACCGGCAACCGCTCCTAAACCACTGGCAACACCAAAAGCCAATGCCAAGGGCAGCGCAATCACGGCCGCCGTAATACCACCAAATACATCACCCTTAATTTGTTTCATCAGGCATTCACCTTTGAGAGTTGATCAGACAAAATACATTTAATTAAACAGTCACTTCAGGAATATGCACGCAGCCTGTCATCAGAATCCTTGCACTTCTGCTCATACTGACTTTTTGGGCTTTCCATTGACCATCAATTTGTTGCACATCAGCACCCACTTTCAAGGTTCCCGAGGGATGACCAAAACGCACTGAGGTTCGATCGCCACCACCAGCGGCCAAATTAACCAAAGTTCCCGGAATGGCTGATGCGGTTGCAATGGCTACAGCCGCTGTGCCCATCATCGCATGGTGTAACAAACCCATCGACAAGGCACGGACATTCAGATCAATATCATCAGCGGCAATGACTTTGCCACTGGAAGCGGTATAGGACTCACTGGGTGCCACAAATGCCACCTTTGGCGTATGCTGTCTGCCAGCCGCTTCATCAACTGAGTTAATCAAGCCCATTTTGACCGCACCATAGGCACGAATAGTTTCAAACCGCGCAAGAATTTGCGGATCACTGTTGATATCACCCTGTAACTCAGTGCCTTTAAAACCTATATCAGCTGCATTGAGAAAAATGGTTGGAATACCAGCCGCAATCATGGTCGCTTTAAAAGTACCGATACCTGGCACTTCCAGTTCATCAACCAAATTGCCAGTTGGAAACATCGCTGCATCACCCACCGGATCCACAAAATCAATCTTGACTTCAGCAGCTGGGAAAGTCACGCCATCCAACTCAAAATCACCGGTTTCCTGCACTTGGCCATCAGTAATCGGCACATGAGCAATGATGGTCTTTTTGATGTTGGCTTGCCAAATACGCACTTCACAAATCCCATTGTCAGGAATCTTGGCAGCATCCACCAAACCATTGGCTATGGCAAATGAACCCACCGCAGCGGTTAAATTGCCGCAATTACCACTCCAATCCACAAAAGCTTTATCAATAGCCACTTGTCCAAACAAATAATCGACATCATGCCCAGCTTCATTGCTTTTAGACAAAATCACCGTTTTAGACGTACTGGAAGTCGCCCCACCCATGCCATCGGTCTGTTTACCATAAGGATCCGGGCTGCCAATCACCCTGAGCAGCAACTGATCACGCACCGGCCCGGGTTGCTGAGCCGCTGCCGGCAGATCAGTCAAGTTAAAAAAAACTCCTTTGGAGGTACCACCCCGCATGTACGTGGCGGGAATCTGAATTTGAGGTTGATGTGTCATGTATTCTCAATAAAAATGATGTCGTGTTTGATTCAAAGGCAACCCAAACCACTTTGTGTGGTCAGTCGATTCAAGGCCATCTGACCGGCCTCAAAACCCTCCAGCACTGGCTCATAATTCAATGTAGCTGACTGACAATCGGCAAAATTGATGGTCACCTCACCCCAGACTGTGGTCTCGGTATCAGTTGTTTGATAATTGGCTCCGAACTGTGACCCAGTCACCAAATAAGCCTCACCGGCAATGCTGCTGCCGGCAAACGTACCTTCCACCAACAACCAGTAGGGATTACCCTGGTTATCCACCGTATACCAGCTAATGATGGGAACAGCCTGACCTTCAGAAATGCTGCTGAAATTTGGATTTTGATTGGGGTTGGGTGCCACGCTAATGAACAGTCCCTGTCCTGGATTTTGCGCATCAAACCAGGCCCCGGTGATGGCTTCATCCGCTTGAAAAGGAATGAATTCAATGGCATGCTTAACCAAAAGATGAGTGACAAAGCTATGTACCGTGCCTAATTGTTTGGTCGCATAATACAACGAGTCACCAGTTGAATTCAGAGCAATCGGTACTGCCGGATACAGTTGAACTTCATTGAATTTATTCAATACAGTTGATTCACCAGTCTGCAGGTTTTTTGCCAAAATCACATCAGGACGATAGGTGAAATTAATAAATTGAGTGCCAAATCTTAACTCGGTTAGCTGTTTATGTTGTTCAAACACATTACCATCAGTGAATTTACCATTGCCCTGCACCGCCAGCATGTTGCCATTGAATGACAAATCCATCCATTTGATGTGATCACTCAGAGGGGCTGCCAGTCCGTTCAGTTCAATGATATCAGACGCTCCGGTGTTCACTGAGTATTGATAAAGTGATTGATTATTTTGATAGACAAATGTCTTACCATCTCCAGACAACGCCACCTTGAAACCTTGGTTGTTTTCAGTTAAATCAATGACCACCTTGCTTTGTGCAGAACCAGTATCCTGCCAGACCAGGTAACCGGGTTTTCTGTAACAACAATCAGTGGCTGAATATAAAACACCAGCATGGTACAACAGTGTATTGCCATCATCACTGAACTCATATTCATTGAACACCAATTTGCCAAAATTAACGGGCAACTCTTCAATAGCTATTAACTGGGCATTGTCATTGCTGATGTTGTGCCTGACCAGTTGCTTTAAGTCAGGATATTGTGCACCAGGTCCTAGCATATAAGTCAGCTCACCCGTACCTTTGATGAATTTCAAATGTCGAATGGTCAGTTTATCATCAGCTGGCTCCGGCAATTCAGGCAGTGTCAATTCAGTTGTGATTTCAGTGGCAAATTCAAACAAAAAAATACGGTCATCCTGTGCTGGGCCTAGGTATGTAGTCTCAACCCAGGCAATGTGATCACCATCCGGAGACAGGGCAGCCTGTCTGATTTCAGCGGCATCCAAGGAATACTTCTGGTCGGTATAACCATTCAGGTCTGCTTTGACTATCTGAACGGAACGAGGATACCTGACCAAGTAAGCCATGTATTCCTCATCGGCGGTATAACCTGCAGGAACCATATTATACTGATTGGTATAACTGACCGATTTAACCTCTGGCTGAGCATTGAGCACAGTACCCGATAAGACAAACAACAACACACTGATGATGAGCCGCCATTGATGCCGCTCTGCCATGACATTAAATGTTTTCATATAAATTCTCCCTCATCGTTATTGTTTCTACCGAAAGATTACCACAAGGGAAATACATAAATTAACAAACAATTAACCATTGGCACTCAGGAAGTCATTCGCAAAACGTTGCAGCACCCCACCCGCTTCATAAATCGAGACCTCTTCGGCAGTATCTAACCTTGATTTCACAGGAATGGTGACTTGTTCGCCGCTTTTACGGGTCATAAGCACTTGCATGTCAGTGCCCGGTGCAATGTCGCCTTGTACATCATAGGTTTCGGTGCCATCGATGTTGTATGTTTTGCGGGTTTCACCGTTGGTGAATTCCAAAGGTAAGACACCCATGCCAATCAAGTTGGTGCGGTGAATGCGTTCGAAGCCTTCGGCCACAATCACTTCAACACCCGCTAAGCACACGCCTTTCGACATACCATCCCGCATTATAAGTAGCGGGAATTTTTATTTGTGGTTTGTGGTGCATATCATCATTTTACCCGTCATTCCCGCGAAGGCGGGAATCTTTTTGTTAATCTATTAATGCTTTAGAGCGGTGTTCTTCAACATAAAATTCAGTACCTAGTTTTTCTATAATATCCTCATTTTCAAAACGCTTAAGT
>JAUHXW010000085.1 GCA_030426705.1 Gammaproteobacteria bacterium | reverse complement strand
CTGTTCAATGCGAACATCCGCCCGGCCATCAACGCCGGTCTTTCGGTTTCGCGCGTCGGCGGCGCGGCGCAGACCCCGATCATCAAGAAGCTCGGCGGCGGTGTGCGTCTGGCGCTGGCCCAGTACCGCGAACTGGCGGCGTTTGCCCAGTTTGCATCTGACCTTGACGAAGCCACTCGTGCGCAATTGGAGCGTGGTCAGCGTGTAACTGAATTGATGAAACAAAAACAATATTCACCGATGAGTGTGGCGGAAATGGCTGTTTCATTGTTCGCCATTGATCGTGGCTACATGGATGATGTGGACATGAACCAAATTGGTGCATTTGAAACTGCCTTGATTGATCACATGAACAACACCCGTGGTGATTTCATGAAATCTTTGAATGAAACAGGTGATTTTAATGACGAAATCGAAGCGCAATTGAAAGAAGGCGTTGAAGATTTCAAAAAAACAGGCAGCTGGTAAGCTAATTAAAAAATGCCCAATAACAGGTAAATAGTATGGCAGTCGGTAGTGAAATTGTAACCAAAATCAAAAGCGTAACCTCGACACGTAAAGTGACGACCGCTTTGGAGATGGTTTCAGCAAGTAAAATTAAAAAGGCGCAAGACCAGATGAACGCATCTCGACCTTATACCCATAAGATCAAGCAGATGATAGGGCATTTGGCTAAAGCCACTCCGGAATACAAGCATCCGTTCATGCATGACCAACAAGCTGATCGCGTTGGTTACATCATCATTTCAACCGACCGAGGTTTGTGTGGTGGTTTGAACTCTTTGTTGTTCAAAAAATGCGTGATGCACATGAGTGATTGGCAACAAAAAGGTGCGGGTATTGATGTGGTAACCATCGGTAACAAAGCGGCATCGCAGTTCAGAAAAACCAATGTTGAACTGAAAGCCAATATCAGTGCTTTGGGTGATACGCCTGAACTGGCCAAATTGATTGGTGTGGTTAAAGTGATGTTGGATGCCTATGTCAACGGAGAGTTGAGTCATGTGTATTTGGTGTACAACGACTTCGTTAACACCATGACGCAGAAACCTTCGGTCGATCAACTGTTGCCACTACCTCCCACAGATGAAGAAGAAATCTCTGATAATTGGGACTACATTTATGAGCCAGAAGCCAAAGATGTTTTGGATCATTTGATGACCCGTTACATTGAGTCTTTGGTTTACCAGGGTGTTTTAGAGAATTTGGCATCAGAGCATGCCTCAAGAATGGTTGCGATGAAGTCTGCTTCTGATAATGCTTCAGATTTGATCAAAGATTTGCAGTTGATTTACAACAAAGCCAGACAGGCGGCCATTACACAAGAAATTTCAGAAATTGTCGGCGGTGCGGCCGCAGTATAGGAGAAGTCAGATATGAGTTCAGGTAACATAGTACAAATCATTGGCGCGGTTGTTGACGTCGAGTTTCCTCGCGATGCAGTGCCAAAACTGTATGATGCTTTAAAGATTGCTGCAACAGACACAACTTTAGAAGTACAACAACAACTGGGTGATGGTGTGGTAAGAACCATTGCATTGGGTTCAACTGACGGTTTGAAACGTGGTTTGGACGTCACCAATACCGGTAAAGCCATTACTGTGCCCGTTGGTCAGAAAACATTGGGTCGCATCATGAACGTATTGGGTGAACCCATTGATATGTGTGGTGATGTGAACGCTGAAGAAGAGTGGGAAATTCACCGTGATGCACCCAGTTATGAAGAACAAGCTGCTTCCGATGAAATTTTGGAAACAGGTATTAAAGTAATTGACCTGGTTTGTCCATTCGCTAAGGGTGGTAAAATTGGTCTGTTCGGTGGTGCCGGTGTAGGTAAAACCGTTAACATGATGGAATTGATTAACAACATTGCCACCAAGCACTCAGGTTTGTCAGTATTTGCTGGTGTGGGTGAGCGTACTCGTGAAGGTAATGACTTTTACTATGAGATGCAGGAAGCCGGTGTTGTTGATGTCAACAATTTCGAAAATTCAAAAGTGGCCATGGTTTACGGTCAGATGAATGAGCCTCCAGGAAACAGATTGCGAGTGGCCTTGACTGGTTTGACCATTGCTGAGTACTTCCGAGATGAAGGTCGTGACGTGTTGTTGTTCATCGATAATATTTATCGTTACACTTTGGCGGGTACAGAGGTATCTGCATTGTTGGGTCGTATGCCTTCTGCGGTAGGTTATCAGCCAACTTTGGCTGAAGAAATGGGTAAATTACAAGAGCGTATTACCTCTACCAAGAAAGGTTCGATTACTTCTATTCAAGCGGTATACGTACCAGCTGATGACTTGACTGACCCATCACCTGCTACTACCTTCGCTCACTTGGATGCGACTGTGGTATTGTCACGTTCGATTGCTGAATTGGGTATTTATCCTGCTGTGGATCCACTGGATTCAACTTCACGTCAATTAGATCCATTGGTGGTTGGTGAAGAACACTACAACACAGCACGTGCGGTACAAGGTACTTTGCAACGTTATAAAGAGTTGAAAGACATCATCGCGATTTTGGGTATGGACGAACTGTCTGATGAAGACCGTCAAGTGGTATACCGTGCGCGTAAAGTTGAAAAATTCTTCTCTCAACCATTTACTGTGGCAGAAGTCTTCACCGGTACACCAGGTACCTATGTGTCTTTGAGTGAAACCATCCGTGGTTTCAAAGGCATCATCGAAGGTGAATATGACCACATTCCAGAGCAAGCATTCTACATGGCTGGTACCATTGATGAAGTTCTGGAAAAAGCCAAGAAATTGGAAGAAAAAGCAGCTTGAGGTAATTAATCATGTCAACCATTAAGTGTGATATTGTCAGTGCAGAAAAAGCCATTTTTTCGGGAGAAGTCTCGATGGTGGTTGCCAGTGGTATAGCCGGTGAATTGGGTATTGCCCCAAGACACGCGCCTTTGATCACACAATTAAAACCCGGTCAGGTTCGCGTACATCACACCGATGGCAGCGAAGAGGACTTTTACGTTTCAGGTGGTATCCTGGAAGTACAACCTTACCTGGTTTCAGTTTTGGCAGATACAGCTTTACGTGCTGATGACATTGACGAAGCAGCAGCCATCAAAGCCAAAGAAGACGCAGAAGCGTTGTTGAAAGACAAAACCAAACGTCAGGATTTGGCCAAGGTACAAGCTGAACTGGCCAAGGCTGTGGCACAAATTCAAGCCATCACACGTTTGAAGAAAAACCTCAAACGCTGATAACTGATATTTCTGAAAGCAAAAAAGCCGACCATTGTGTCGGCTTTTTTTATATTTGCATCCTATTTAGTCGAACCTGAAAAATGCATAACATACTGTTAAATATAAGTAATTTCTCTCATGCTGCATATAATTTCGACCAGAAAACAACCACTAACCTGCATTTTTCTGGTCGACGGTGTGGCACATGGAAGTGCCACCTTGAGCCAGCAGGCTCAAGTGAGGTCAAAAAACACCAGTTAAATCGCACTTTAACGGTTAAGTGTTTTTTGACCGATCCTGATAAAGGCCAGGATGGACTTTTTCAGGGACGACTATTTAATTTTGTTATGAATTTGTGATTAGATTTTTTACTCTAAAAAATTATTCCATGATTGAGGGGGATTTGAGGAGGAATGATGATGAAAAATTTAATTACAATCTTGATGATAACCTTGTCTGGTTCAGTGTTTGCCGATGAAGTATACGAGCAAAATCTATTTGCAACTGAAACAAAAAAAGTAAGTTTCCAGACAGAGCAACAATTTATTGAATACCTCAAAACCAATATGCCCAGCACTTATGTCTATTTTCAAAGATTGAATGCACCAGCTCAAAAGCGGGTGTATTCTGAACACAAAGAAAATACCAGTGATGACATCACAGAAATCGTGTTGAATGAGTACAGAAAAAGAAGCTGAAAAAGAGAAAAATAATAAGTCATATTGTTTTATTTTCTTATTAGTAGTTTAATAAAAGAACCCAAGTTCCTTTTTCTTGGGAAATGAATCTAATAAGGGGAATTCAATGAAAATGAAAAAAAATATGATGGCCGTTTGTGTGCTGATGATTATGTCTTTGTCTGTGCAAGCACAAAACAGTTTTTACCAACAATTGATTGAAGAAATCATCGCTGTGATCAACGCATCTGAATATCAGGTACCCACATCAACAACTTTTGCGCAGTTACCAGAGCCGTTGACTGATGAAGATTTTCATTTGTATGGCGATGCTCAGGTTGAGCTGGGAAATATGTTGTTTTATGACAAAATCCTGAGTGGTAATCGAAACATTTCATGTGCCACTTGTCACCACGGTCAGGCTTCTACAGGAGATGGTTTGTCATTGCCTGTGGGTGAAGGAGGTAATGGTTTAGGCAACTCACGTGATACTGGTTTTGACGCCGATGAAATTCATGCCAGGGTGCCCAGGAATGCACCACATGTGTTCAATGCCGGCGCCAAGGAAATGAGCGTGATGTTTCATGATGGTCGGGTTTTTGCCGATGTTTCACAGCCCAGTGGTTTTACCAGTCCAGCAGGCAATGATTTGCCTATGGGTTTGGATAATGCCTTGGCAGCGCAAGCCATGTTTCCAGTTCAGTCGGCTGAAGAAATGGCTGGCCAGGTGGGTGAAAATGAAGTGGCCAATCAAGCTTCACAAGGCAATTTAGCCGGACCTGGTGGCGTTTGGGATTTGTTAGCAGGAAGGGTACAAGCCATTCCAGAATATGTGGACATGTTTAAAGCCGTTTATGCTGATGTAAATCAAGCTTCAGACATTAACTATGTACATATTGCCAATGCAATGGCGGCTTTTGAAGCCGTTATTTGGCGTGCTGATAATTCACCATTTGACCAATACTTGCGTGGTGACAAAGGTGCTATGAGTCCAAACCAAATCGAAGGTATGAACCTTTTTTACGGAGAGGCAGGATGTGCTGAATGTCACTCAGGTAAATTATTGGGTCCTGCTGATGAATTCAAATCAATTGGTATGATTCAAATTGGTCCGGGTAAAGGTAATAGCCTGAATGGTTACAGTGATGGTCACGATGACTTTGGCCGAGAGCGAGTAACAGGTAACCCCGCTGATAGATACAAATTCAGAGTCTTATCAGCCAGAAATGTATTATTGACTGGCCCATGGGGCCATGCAGGTGCCTACGATAATTTAACTGATTTAATTAAACATCATTTGGATCCTGTACTTGCCACGGCCAATTATGATCGTTCTCAGGTAAAAATGCCTTCTCGTGAAGATTTGGATGCCATTGATTTTACCGTAATGGATGACGCGAATCGCACCGCTCCAATTTTGCAAAGTGTTGATATCACACCACGCAGTTTATCAGATGCGCAAATCAGTAGACTGATTGATTTTCTGGATGCAGCAACAGATCGAAAAAGCATCAATTTGAGAAAAGAAGTGCCTAAGACAGTCCCCAGTGGATTACCTGTATTTGATTAAACAAACGCTATCTCATTCATTAATAAAAGCCTCACTGATTACAGTGGGGCTTTTTGTTTGGCAAGGATTTCTTTGAAATCATGCAGTTCCGGGGTGTGCCTTTTAAAACTAAATTTTGGCATCATAGCCAGATGAATTATAATGTCTGGTTTGATGACTTAGGCATTGGCTTTGCAACAAAATAATCAAAACAATTTTACCAGGAGTTTGTCATGACCCATCCTTTGCATGTGGTTATACTGGCGGCCGGTGCGGGTACACGCATGCGCTCCAATAAACTTAAGGTGTTACACCAAGTGGCTGGAAAGCCTATGGTGGAACATGTATTGGAATTGGCCCAATCGTTAAATCCAAGCCAAATAACCATGGTTTATGGCCATCAAGGGGAACAACTGTTACAACAATATCAGGATGCCTCCGTTAATTGGGCAGAACAAAAGCAAAGGCTTGGTACAGGTCATGCAGTACAACAATCGGTTGAATTCTTTAACGACGATGAGGATGTGTTGGTTTTGTATGGCGACGCCCCTTTGGTGCAAAACGCTGATTTGGCACATATGTCCGGACAACAATACGTCCTGACCGCAAAACTGGATGATCCAACGGGTTATGGTCGCATCATCCGTGATGGTGAACGTATCCAGGCCATAGTTGAACAAAAAGACGCCAATGCTGAACAGCAAGCCATCAAAGAAATCAATTCCGGCATCATACAAGCGCCAGCCCCAAAACTCAAAAAGTGGCTGTCGCAATTATCTAACAACAACAAACAACAGGAATACTATTTGACTGATGTCATTGGCTTGGCTGCAAGCGATGGCACGCCTTTCAAAGCCATTGAACTGAAAGACCACAATGCGGTCAAAGGCGCGAATGACATGGAACAATTGGCTGAATTGGAAACATTGATGCAGCAACGCAAAAGAAAAACACTGATGAAACAAGGGGTGCAATTGATTCGTCCAGAATCAGTGGATATAAGGGGCAAATTACACTGTGGACAGGATGTTGTGGTTGATAAAGGGGTGATTTTTATCGGTGACAATGAGCTGGGTAATGACGTGCACATTGGTGCTTTTTCAATCATTAAGAATTGTCAATTGGCTTCGGGCACTGTAATTGAACCACATTCCATGTTGGATCAGGTAAAAACAACCGGTGCATGCAGCATTGGTCCTTTTGCACGATTGCGGCCTGGAACGGAATTGTCTGAAGGTTGTAAAGTAGGCAACTTTGTTGAAATCAAGAAGTCCAAGTTGGGTAGTCACAGTAAGGCCAGTCATTTAAGCTATTTGGGTGATGCGGTGATTGGAAAGGATGTGAACATTGGTGCGGGTACCATCACCTGTAACTACGATGGCGTGAATAAATTCACCACCACCATTAAGGATGGTGCTTTTATTGGTTCAGACAGTCAATTGGTGGCGCCGGTAACTGTGGGTAAAAATGCCACCATTGGAGCGGGTTCAACCATCACCAGGGATACACCTGATGAACAATTAACTTTGTCCAGAGTCAGACAACGATCTGTCGAGGACTGGCAAAAACCGAGTAAGAAATAATATGTGTGGAATAGTTGCAGTCAGTGCCCACAGAAATGTGGTTGACCTCATCATTAATGGCCTGCAAACCCTGGAATACCGCGGCTATGATTCTGCTGGTATTGCTATTGTGGCCGGTGATCAGATTGCCATTCGTAAACAGGCTGGTAAACTAACAAATTTAAAAAATGAACTCAGAGAAAGACCCTTAACAGGCCATATCGGCATTGGCCACACGCGTTGGGCAACCCATGGTGAACCCACATCAGCCAATGCCCATCCGCATGATTCAAACAACGCAATAGCGGTGGTGCACAATGGCATCATCGAAAATTACCGCCCATTGCGCGAAAAATTGATGGCAGCAGGTTATCAATTCAAATCAGAAACAGACACAGAAACATTGGTCCATTTGGTGCATTATTATCAGGAACAAGGCAAGAGTTTTTCAGCGGCCTGTCATCAGGCCATTGGTGAACTGGAAGGTGCTTATGCGGTGGCCATCACCTGCATGTCGGATCCCAATAGGATCATTGCAGCGCGCAAAGGCAGTCCTTTGGTGGTGGGTTTGGGCGATAATGAAAACTATGTAGCCTCTGATGTGCAGGCTCTGATCAGTGAAACCAACCAGTTCTATTACCTGGAAGAAGGTGATGTGGTCGAAATCACTCAGGATGAATGTTTGATTTTTGATGAGCAAGGTGAATTGGTTGAGCGTGAATTAAAAACAGTCACCATATCATCAGATGCATTGACCAAAGACGGCTATGCCCACTACATGCTCAAGGAAATCCATGAACAACCGACTGCTGTAGCCAATACCATTGCCAATCGTTTGTTCAATGACAAAATCTCAGATTACTTTATAGATGATGCCGCGGCGCAAATTCTAGAACAAGTCGAAAACATTCACATCATTGCTTGTGGTACATCTTTTCATGCAGGCATGGTGGCACGTTATTGGTTAGAAGCCATTACTCAGATTCCAACACAAGTAGAAATTGCCAGTGAGTATCGATATCGAAAACCTGTGGTGCCGAAAAACACCTTGTTCTTGACCATATCTCAATCGGGTGAAACGGCAGATTCTCTGGCGGCTTTGCGGTTTGCCAAAACTGCTGGGTATTTGTCTACTTTTGCGGTCTGTAATGTGGCCAATTCCAGCTTGGACCGTGAAACAGATGTTTGTTTATTGACCCATGCTGGCCCGGAAATCGGGGTGGCTTCGACCAAGGCATTGACGACTCAATTAACAGTTTTGGCTTTGTTAACATTGAAGTTAGCAGAATTCCGGGATGTAGATCCAGCCATCAGGAAAAACCTGGCCAAACAATTACGCACTTTGCCTGGCATCATCAACCAATCATTGTTGCTCAATGACAAAATCAAGCACATAGCAGAACGCATTGTGCGCCGCGATAACGCCTTGTTTTTGGGTCGAGGTGTGCATTATCCCATTGCTTTGGAAGGCGCATTGAAACTCAAGGAAATTTCCTATATCCATGCCGAAGGCTATCCTGCTGGCGAATTGAAACATGGCCCATTGGCTTTGGTGGATGAAAAAATGCCAGTGATTGCTGTTTGCCCCAATGATGAGTTGTTGGAAAAACTGGAATCAAACATTGAAGAAGTGAAAGCCCGCGGTGGGGAATTGTATGTGTTTGTCGACCATAAAAGCCAGCATGGTCTCGCCAATCGTGTGGACCACATGATAGAAATGGAAGCCAGTGGTACTTTCACCTCGCCAATTGTGTTCAATGTGCCTTTACAATTGTTGTCATATCACGTGGCTGTTTTGCGCGGCACTGATGTGGATCAACCCAGGAATTTGGCGAAATCAGTGACTGTGGAATAAAAAAAGCCAGCTTAATCAAAACTGGCTTTGTAAAATGGTGTGAAGTTATTAGTTTTGGCTAATAATTGAATGGAAACTCATCAATTTGGTTATAGATACCATCACCATCAAAATCTCCATATGGATTTTCTGAAGCCAGCACTGCTTCTAACCATGAAATTAAATCTAACATTGATTTCTCAGAACCAAGCCCTGATAAACTGTAGTTATAACCATAATATGAAACACGATTAAAACTGATGTCAAATTCGGGCAACATAACCTCATTACCCATTGCTTGTTTCTTCAGTTCGTCAATCATCATTTTTGCTTCACTTGCTATCAATGACATCGCTTCAAACCCATGTTCGAAAATCAAATCACTGGCAATAAATGTGTCACCACCAACAGTGGATCTTCCAGTTGCAGACCCGCCATCAGTTGTTGTCACGAGATAATCTGGTCCTTGGCCTGCAGCAGCAGGATTGACTACATTACCTAAAACCACAGTTATGGTATCGCTTGGTGAGGCAGAGCCTCCATTAAACATCACCACAGTACTGGTGGCACCACCTGCAGTTATTGATCCAGTTAGTGTGCCGCCACTGAGCTGTTGTAATGTACTGTTGGTTTGGTCAGGACCGCCTGCAGCCGTAGAAAATATCACAAAATCACCACTGTCTAAATCTGTTGCAGGTGAAAAAACAATGGTGTAATTTTCTTGCTCTCCAGTAAACAGAGATGAAGGTAACACGGTCACAGGAGTCAAATCACCAACAACGGAGACATCAAAGCTGTCTGTTACCGAGCCATCGATGCCATCAGAAGCCCTGACCGTTACAGTTGTTGAGCCAGTTCCCTGTCCAGTGATAACCAATTCATCATTAACAACAGCAGCGGTAACTACGTTGGTGTCGTGCCCCGGGTCAATTGAGAAAGTCAACGGGTGGCCATCACCATCCACAAAGGTATAATTTAAATCAGTATTAACTCCCGCACCTGAATTTAAATCAACAACGGTTGCGCCATCTTCTTCATCGATGGCTTGGTTTGGAATAAGGTTGGCCACTGTTGGTACACTTGTGCTTCCATAAACCGTACCAGGTACTGTGATGATTCCAGTGGTGCTGCCTCCATCAGTGGTTCTTAGGGTGTAGTCAGGTGCCTGACCAGATGCACCAGGATTAACAATGTTGCCT
>JAUHXW010000084.1 GCA_030426705.1 Gammaproteobacteria bacterium | reverse complement strand
TTCGCCATCCTCATCCAAAACAGTGTTGCCTTCTGCATCTTTTTTCTTGACCCAATTTTTTAAATCCAGGCCAATGCCGCCAGTAACGTCAACAGTGGTCAAGAAAATAGGGGAGATGCCATTGGTACCAGCAACCACAGGAGCATAATTAACAAATGGTACATAAGGACTGGCTTGTTTACCAGTCCATAAAGCCACATTATTCACCCCGGACATACGTGATGAGCCTACACCCATGGTGCCTTTTTCAGCGACCATCATGACCCTTTTATCCGGATGTTGATTTTGCAAAGCAACGATTTCTTCCTGAGCTTTTGCTGAAATCATGCTTTTGCCATGCAATTCACGATCGGCACGTGAATGAGCCTGATTGCCAGGAGAAAGCAAGTCAGTTGAAATGTCACCAATACCGGCTACATAAGTAACGATGTCAATGGTCTCATCAACTTCAGGTAATTGCGTGAAAAATTCGGCTGCGGCATAACTTTTTAGGATGTCAGTTGCTATTAAATTACCTGCCTCATGTGCAGTTGCTAAGCGCTCGGTATCAGCTTCATACAGGAAAACCTGGGTTTTCAGCACATCAGCGGCTTGTTTTGCAATGGCTTGATTGTCAGACAATGCCAAATCAATCAACACTTCAACCGAAGGGCCGCCTTTCATGTGAGAAAGTAATTCAAAAGCGAAATCTATAGAAATTTCTGCAACCGTTTCATTGCCTAAAATAATTTCTTTCAGGAAACGTGCTTTAGCACCAGCTGCACTGGTTGTGCCTGGTAATGTGTTATAGATGAAGTATTTTAGAGAATCTTCGCGGTGTTGGTGGCTCTGGTCTTTGATTTGTTCAATGATAACATTCAGTAAGTTGGCATCATCAATCGGCAATGGATTTAAACCTTGAGTTTTTCGGGTTTCAATGTCATTCAGATAGTCTTTATACAAGCTCATTTGATACTCTAAAATTAAAGCGCGCATTATACCTGAATTACCCTTTAAAGTTAACCAGGATGCGTTCTACTTTGGTTGAATAAATACACATAGGATTTAGAATTACAAAGCCCCGAATAATGCAATAATCACCAAAACAAGTAAAAAAAGCATGTCCGAATTCAAACAAACGTTTGAAAAAAAGTTAAAAGTATGTTATTTTCATTTGCGGTTGAATTTTCAGTGTTCAAAAAAAATAAAAAACACAACAGACGCGATATTATCGTCAGGCCTGAAAATTGACCAAAAAAATCAAATAACACAAGATAAAGAGGGTTTTAAATGAACAAAAAAATATTGACAGGCGCTGTTGCGTCAATGCTGTTGATTACGTCTGTAGTTACGGCCAATCCAATTCCAAAACAACTGGCAGGTCCAGCCATTGAAATTGAACTGATGCAAAAGGCTGCGCCAGAAGAAAATGCCATTATTTCCAAACATGCGATGATTGCTGTTGACTTGTCAGACAATGTACAAGGTCAAAAATCATGGAGTCAAAATGTTTTGATTGATGGTGAAAATCCAAAAGTTTTGTTATTTTCACCAGATAAAAAGCAGTGGCAATTAAATATAAGACAAGCCGGTATACAAAAAAATGCTGGTCAGGCTGATATAGACTATATCGCTTCAGAAACCACATTTGGCATGGCTGAAGAAAGGTTTCCAGCCACGCAATTTGATTTGCAAAACCTGAAATCAGGTCGCTATGAATTTGAAATCAACACTGAAATAAATGAAGCAGCCAATGGTTATTTATTGGTCAGTAGTGACAGTCCTTATCGCTTGAAATCATTTGTCAGCACCCAAGGACAATTGGTGGGAGATGTGATTAATTTATCAGCCTATGCGTTTGCTGATGACTCTGAATTTACTGTGGTGAAAAATGACCTGCAATTGATTCGCAGTGCTTACATGAGAATCACAGATCCTGCTGGCCAGGTCAGGGAAATCAGTTTGTTTGATGATGGTGCAGAATTTGATAAAGCGGCCCTTGATGGTGAATTTAATGGCAGCTTTGTTGCTGAACAGGAAGGTTTGTATCAAGTACAAGTTATTGCTCAAGGCATAACGCCAAAAGGTAAACCATTTTACAGAACGGTTGAGCATGTGATTCCGGTGATAGCTTCAGATTTATTGATTAATTCCAAAAATGTAATCGGTCAATACAGCGGTGGACATAAGATAGACTTGTCCTTTGGCTTAGACACCATGAAAACCGATACTCGTTTCAGGGTGTTTGCAGAAGTGTGGGGCACCAAAGAAGCCGGTAAGTCCAAAGAGTTGGTGCCAGTATCCTGGTTGTCTACCATCGCAGAAGTAAAGAAAGGCCAAATCAACTTACAATTGGATGATCGTTGGTTGTTATCTGAAGGTGTTCAAGCCCCCTTTGAATTGAAAAACATCAGAATTGAAGACACGCAATATTACATCAACATGCTGGATGTTGAGCGTTTGCCCTTACAGTTGCCGAATATTTCAGCACAATCCAAATCCAGTTACGATGGTGGCCTGTATGAGTCGATGTTGAAAGGTGATAAGCCTGATTCTTTGAAAGCCAGAGAAAAAGCTGCTGGGGGCAAACTCATGCTGGTTCATGGATACTGTTCAGGTGACGCCTGGGGGCCAGTCCAATATCAATTCAGTAACAGTGTTAAGTTCACTGATTTTGGGCAAAACAGAACGCACGATGCCTTTGCCAGATTAATTGACTCCTACGGTGATAACTTCCCATCATTTGGTGTGGTCGCACACTCACAAGGTGGTGCGGCATCGTTGCACTTGTATACTTACTATTGGAGTGGTTTGGATAATGCTGGTAGCGGACGTTTGATACAATCGGTAGGTACACCCTATCAGGGAACACCATTGGCTGGAAATTTAGCAGCTTTGGGTGATATTTTTGGTGTGGGTTGTGGCTATAATGGCAACTTGACAGTTTCAGGTGCCAGCTCATGGTTATCAGGCATTCCTACCTGGGCACGCAATAAAGTTAATTACTACACCACATCATTCACTGATAAATGGTGGCGATATGACTACTGTAACATGGCATCAGATTTGGTGCTTTCGGATCCTGAAGATGGTACCACTGAAAAGTCCCGTGGACAATTGTCTGGCGCAGTTAACCGTGGTCACAAAACTGGACAATGCCATACCGAAGGCATGAGAGACATGGCACAAACTCGTGACAGTTCTCGAAATGGCAGCATGAGTTCTTACGCTGCTCGATAAGAAATAATATTTTATTCCTTTCTGAAAGGGCTTGGTAATTTTGCCAGGCCCTTTCTATATTCGCACTTTTTTTTGCGCATCATCCTTGATACAGACCGCTTTGTTCAGATTAAACCAAAGGTTACTTTGGTTCAGTTTTGATTCATTTTAAATGTTTATTATTGTGCAAGCTGGTTTTTAATTTGTGATAAATAGTGACTTTTCACACTCAAAAACTGACTTGTTTTCATGATTAAATTAATTAGATAAATTCAAACAAATGGGATAAATATGAAAAAAAATAAATGGTTAGTGTTAATACTTCTTTCTGTTTCTGTCATGTCAGTGTCGGCCAAAGAATATGGGTTGCACTTTGATGATATGGGTAACATCATTAAACCTGATCAGGAATATTTTGCACGTGGACTGGATGATGAGAAAGATGGCTTCAGAGATTCGGCATTGAAAAACTTCAAAAAATCTGCGGAATATGGCAATCATTTGGCAGTTTCGTTGATTGGTCTGTATAACATGCAAGATAAGAATTATGTAGAAGCTTTGGCATGGTACAAAATTGTTGATACAAAAAAACTGGATAATGGAGTCATGATTGAAGACATCATTGCTAATTTAGAAACGATTTTACAACCCAATGAAATTAAAAAAGCTGAAGAACGAAAATCAGAATTATTAGAGACCTACGGCAGTTTTGTAACAATGGCTAAACGCGAATCCTGGAAAAAAAATCTGCAATTCACAGGGACGCATATCAAAGGATATATTCCACCATTCTTGCAAATTCAATTAAATTCGGGTCAGGTAGTAACTGGAAGTAATCTGAAAAAACAAATTGATGACTTTATTTTCAATTATGAATTTAATGTTCCCAATGGTGAAGTCACATTAGATGAAATCGAAGTGATTGAAACTGAAGAGTAGACCAAAAGCTTTTAATTAGTCGCCCCTGAAAAAGTCCATTCTGGCCTTTATCAGGATTGGTCAAAAAACACTTAACCGTTAAAGTGCGATTTAACTGGTGTTTTTTGACCTCACTTGAGCCTTCTGGCTCAAGGTGGCACTTCCATGTGCCACACCGTCGACCAGAAAAATGCAGGTTAGTGGTTGTTTTCTGGTCGAAATAATATGCACCATGAGAGAATTACTTATATTTAACAGTATGTTATGCATTTTTCAGGTTCGACTAATTATTAAAGCCCAGAAATTTTTTTTTTGGGCTTTTTTATGCCTGTAACAAAGATTTGGCTTCATCAATATAGGCCTTGCGTTTAAACAGCAATTGTAACTGTGTGCCACCCACTTGACGCCACAGCACAGCAGCTCTGATTCCAGCGAGTAAAATGGCACGTATTTTTTCTGTGGTACCTGGGTCTTTAAGGTGAAATGGCTGACCAGCCACGATAACTCTGGGTTGCATTTGACTGATGGTTTTCGAATAAATCTGTGCTAATTTTCCAATCACTGCTTGGTTCAAAGGGTCATCATTGTGTTGCAGTACTTTTGATTCGTTCAGTCCTTTTGCTATGATGTCCATCATCTCAGGTCGCTGTTGAAGTTTGCCAGCAAGCGAGAGCAGGGTGATGGTGTATTTGATGACGTTTATATAGTGACTGTCTTTATTGAAAGATTTGATTAAAGTCCCCAAACCCAAAGCCAACCCTGACATGTCATTGTTGAAAATATCTTCAGTAGAACTGGCGTCAATTTTATACAAACTGTTAATACTTACTTCCCAGCTTTTGGTATCTCGAACGGCTCCGGAATTGGCCAGTTCATGCGCCATGAGCGCAGATTGATAGACAGCAGCGAGGGCTATGGTTTGATTTTTCATTTCGATTTCAATTCACAAGTGGAAGTTAATAATTGAGACGATTCGATGACAGCGCCTCCCAGACAGACATCATCTTGATAAAACACAATGGATTGCCCAGGTGTGATGGCACGTTGAGCTTCATCAAAAACAACCTTGATGGTGTCATGATCATCAATCATCACGGTACAAGCCTGATCGGCTTGTCTGTAGCGTATCTTGGCGTGGCATTTAAACGGAAACACCGGTGCTTTATCTGATACCCAGCTGCATTGTTTGGCAATCAGTGAATCATCCAGCAGCAAAGCTTCATCGCGGCTTTGGCCTACTATCAACTGATTGTTCTGATGGTTTTTGGCAATCACAAACCACGGTTCGGGTAGTGCGTCTTTAACACCTCCAATGCCAAGGCCTTGTCTTTGGCCGATGGTGTAATACATCAAGCCATTGTGTTTACCCACCACTTGTCCAGCAGGGGTCACAATTTCACCAGGATTGGGCTTTAAATAAGTGGATAAAAAGGTTTGGAAACGCTTTTCACCTATAAAGCAAATGCCGGTTGAATCTTTTTTGTTATAAACATCCAAACCCAAATCTTCCGCAATGCGCCTCACTTCCGGTTTTTCAATTTCCCCAACTGGAAACAGCGTGCGGGATAATTGGTACTGATTGATTGTGTACAAGAAATAACTTTGGTCCTTATTTGTATCCAAGCCTTTCAGTAATAGAAATTCACCTTTATGTTCAGCCTTGCGAACATAGTGGCCTGTGGCCATCTTGTCTGCGCCCAAATCATCGGCATGATCTAAAAACGTTTTGAATTTGATTTCGCGATTACACAAGATATCAGGGTTAGGTGTTCTGCCTTGTTGGTATTCGGTGAGAAATTCTTCGAAAACATTATCCCAATATTCTGACGCGAAATTCCTAATTTATCACAAACTGCTTGGGCGTCTTTGACATCTTCATCGGCTGTACAAAATTCCTGGGTGTCGTCCTCTTCCCAGTTTTTCATGAACATGCCTTCAACATGCATTCCTTGTTTTTTCAGTAGGGCAGCACTCACAGACGAGTCAACGCCACCTGACATTCCTGTGATTACTTTCATTATTAGTCTCTCCTGATATTGCAAATATTATCGTTGCTTATAAAAATTTACTTTTGTACTGCATATTTTCAACCAGAGAACAGGTCCCGCCGTGCATTTTCTGGTCGACGATGTGGTACACGGATGTTCCACCTTGAGCCGAAAGGCTCAAGTGAGGTCAAAAAACATCAGTTAAATCGCATTTTAACGGTTAAGTGTTTTTTTGACCGACCCTGAAAAAGGCCAGGAAGGACTTTTTCAGGGGCTATAAGTTTCAATCGTAATAGCTGAACACATCTGTGTCCGTTCGTTTGCCGTTGATATAGTGGTCAATGTGGTGCAAAACAAGGGGAGAACGCAAACGATGTGCGTTTTGTGCCACTTCATCACGGCTCATCCAAACGGCACGGATGATACCGTCATCAAGAGTTTGTTGCGGGTTGAATTTGAGTGCTTTCCCGGCAAAACAGGAACGCAAGTAATGATTATTGCTGTTAGAGCTGGTCCATTGTGAAAATTCAACCAAATGAGTAACCTCTACGTGCCATCCCGTTTCTTCCAAAGTTTCCCTTATTGCAGCTTCAATCAATGACTCACCTGGCTCAAGATGACCGGCTGGTTGATTGAGTATTTTTTCACCGTAAATGTCTTCCTCAACCATTAAAAACTTACCATTATCTTCAACAATGGTGGCAACAGTCACGCGTGGTAGCCATTCCCTCATGCTGCTTTACCTTTCCATTGCAGAGCCAAAAACATACCTGTGGCAGAAATGATTATGGCCAACCAGGGTGATAAACCAAAACTCACTGGAATGATGCCCACAATCATGGCAAAGCCACCTGCCAAAAAGGCATAAGGAATTTGGGTTCTTACATGTTCGATGTGATCACAACCAGATGCCATTGAAGACAAAATGGTGGTGTCAGAAATAGGAGAACAATGATCACCCCAAACAGCACCGGCCAAAATACTGGCTATGGTGATGTAGATGATGTAAAAATAATTGGAATCAATGCCGTGTTGTGCAGTCAGCATATTCCATGCAATGGGTACAATTAAAGGGATCAATATGCCCATGGCGCCCCAACTGGAACCTGTGGCAAAAGCCGTTAAGGCGGCCAGCAAAAAGGTCAAAATGGGCAACCAGTGTACTGAAAGTGTGTCCTCAATCAACGAAGAAATGTATTGACTGGTTTGTAATTGCTCACTGACTGCAGACAATGACCAGGCCAAGGTCAGAATAATCATTGCCAAAACCATGGGTTTGATGCCTTTGAGCCAGGCATTGACCGTTTGTTGTAAAGTTAAAATACCTTGAATCACACTCAAGATGGCGGCGACCAAAACACCTGACATGGTACCCCATAAAAGCGCTTTGTAAGAATCAGAATTGCCCACTATGTCCCTGATTGATTGGTTTTCCTTTTCAGGGTCTAAACCGGTGATATAAAGACCAAATAGCACAATCAGAATCATGGTGGCAAATGGCAGGATGGCATTGATGGCTTTATGTGGCTTATTTTCTATGGGTAAAATTTCTTCTTCAGCATGACGGTCTTCAGTAGGTGGGGCCACCTCACCGTTGCGTGCTCGCAACTCAGCTTGATGCATGGGGCCGATGTCTTTTCCGGTCACCGCAACCATGATGGTCAATAACAAGGCAAGAATGGGGTAAAAGCTGTAAGGGATGGTTTGTAAAAATACGGCATAACCACCTTCTTCGGTATAGCCAATAGTTTTCATGGCATCATCAATTAAACCCACCTGAAAACCCACCCAAGTTGTCACAAAAGCCAAACAAGCTATGGGAGCTGCAGTTGAATCAACCAAATAAGCCAGTTTTTCCCGAGACACTTTCATCTTATCCGTCACTGGACGCATGGTATTTCCTACCACTAAAGTGTTGGCATAATCATCAAAGAAAATACTCATGCCCATGGCAATGGTTGATAAACAGGCTCTTTTCACTGTGTTGGCCCATTTGATGATTAAGTTGACGATTCCTTGCATACCACCATTGCGGGAGGTGATTCCCACCATACCTCCAATCATGAAAGAAAATAAAATGATGGAAACATGTCCTTCATCATTCAGCGCTTTGACTGCATAAACCTCAAGGGTTTGTAATGGAGCAGTAAACAGGGATTGTACAGATAATCCACCAATAACCCACACGCCAAATACCAGCCCTGTGAATAAAGCAGGAATCACTTGTTTGAAAAACAAAGCGATCACAATGGCCAATAAAGGTGGAACAACAGACAACCAGGTTCCAGCATAGACAACATGACTTTCTGTGTTTTCAGAGGCAAATACAGGGAAGCAAAAGAATAATAAAAACAGTGATATACATTGTTTATTTAAAGTAATATATTTCATGTATTGATGGGTGCTTGTTATCGATGAGGATTGATTGTATCACTGTTGCCTGTTCAATTCATCTAATCGCTCAAGGGTGCCTACATCACTCCATTGCCCAGTATGTACTTGTGCTGTAGCACGTCTTTGTTTAATGGCTTCTTTGATTAAAGGTGCTAATTTGAAAACATTACCAGCTTCAAAGCCGGTAAATAATTCAGGGTGAAACAGGCCTATACCGGAATAAGTATATGAAGGTTGATCTGACTGCTTGAGTAACATTCGTTCACCTGACAAGGCAAAGTCTCCATCAGGGTGGTGTTTGGGATTTTCTACCAGGACCAAATGTACCAGCTGTTGATCAGACATTACGGGTAATTCATTAAAATTAAAGTCTGTGAAGACATCAGCACTGATGGCCAAAAAAGGTGATTTCCCAAGTAGTGGCAGTGCTTTTCTAATACCGCCGCCAGTTTCCAGTGCCTGATTACCTTCGTCTGAAATTTGAATGTTTAACTCATGTGGTGCTTGATGGTTTACAAAATCTTTGATTTTTTCTTTTAGCCAACAAACATTGATGACCACATCTTTGAAACCAGCATTCAGCAATTGTTCCAGGTGCCTCCCTAGCAGTGGTTTGCCTTGAACTGTTGTCAATGGTTTAGGGGTGTGGTCTGTTAAAGGGCGGAGGCGTTCACCTCGTCCAGCCGCCAGGATAATGGCTTTCATCATGAGCAATTGATAGTGGGTTGAATTTCAGATAAAAGTTGAGAAAAATCAGACAGTTCTGGATATTTTTTGCATGTATCTGTTAAATAACTCATGGTTCTGGGAATGTCATGTAAAAACTTTTTCTTGCCATCCCGATAGTTTAAACGACAAAAGATTCCTATGGCTTTCATGTGTCTTTGTGCGGCCATCAAATCGAACCATTTAATGAATGAATCAAATTCCAAATCAGCCTGGTTTAACTGATTGTATTTGTCGATGTATTGTTGAACAAATTCTTGTATTTGCTCTGCAGGCCAGCTGATATAACAATCCTTCAGTAATGAAGCAAGGTCATAAGTGATTGGGCCATACACTGCATCCTGAAAATCTATGATGCCGGGTTTTTGTTCGGTTAGCATGATGTTGCGGCTGTGATAGTCGCGATGAACCATAACTTTAGGCTGTGACAAAGCATTATCAATCAGTAGCTCATGCACATTTTGCATGGTTTGTTGTTGTGCTTTGTTTAATGAAATTCCAAGGTGTTTACCAATAAACCACTCTGAAAATAAATTCAGTTCATTGTTTAATAGGTGGCGGTCATAGGGTGGTATTTTATCTTTGGCTTCCGTATTTTGTATTTTTAGCAATTCATCAATTGCCATCGAATACAAATGGTCTACGTGATCCGCATTAAGTTCGTCCAAAAATAATACATCACCGAAATCACTGAGCAACATAAAACCATTTTCTTCATCAAAAGCATGAATTTGTGGCACATTAACCTGATTGTTGTTGAGCATTTTTTGAACTTTGATGAATGGTTTGCAGTCCTCGTGAGT
>JAUHXW010000083.1 GCA_030426705.1 Gammaproteobacteria bacterium | reverse complement strand
GAAATTGCCATGCCGGAACTGTTGAATGGTCTATATAACGATATTAAGAGTAGCCGTGATGCTGAGGATCAAAGCATTGAAGCGGAAATTGATTCAACTTTGGTGGTACAGGGCGATGCTTCAGAAATCACCAGTGTTTGTTTGAATCTGATGCACAATGCGGTGATTCACACCCCCACGGGAACTTCAATCACCATCAAATGGTTCGAGCAAAACAATGAAGCCAATTTTTGGGTGATTGATAACGGCCCAGGTATCGATGCCAAGCACATCCCCCACCTCACCGAACGTTTTTATCGGGTGGATAACTCCAGAAGCAGGAATCACCAAAGCACTGGTCTTGGTTTGGCCATTGTTAAACACATTTGCCTCAAGCACAATGCCAAATTTGAAATTGAAAGTGAAAATGGCGAAGGCACCACTTTTAAAGTAATTTTCCCTACTTTCAGAACCGTCATAAAGTCTTAATAAATCATCATCGTTTCACAAACAAAAAAAGCAGGGCCCGCAGTCTGGCTGCGTTTCTGTGTTTAACAAATGTTACACAAGTGTCATATAACTGTCACATTCCTTGTTTAGAATGGCGCCATTGGTAACATGAGACGTTAAAAAATATGAAAAGATTGAAAAAAATCAGTTTGGTGGCAAGTTTGATTGCTGCTTCACAAATTCAAGCAGCTGGTAGAGACTACATCAGCGTAGTTGGCTCATCAACTGTATATCCTTTTTCAACAGTAGTGGCTGAAAGATTTGGTAAATCAACAACTTTCAAAACCCCTAAAATCGAGTCAACGGGTACCGGCGGTGGCATGAAATTGTTCTGTAAAGGCAATGGCGTTGACACAGCTGACATCACCAATGCTTCAAGAAGAATCAAAGAATCTGAATTGAAAATGTGTCATGACAATGGCGTGAATGAAGTGGTTGAAGTGTTGATTGGTTATGACGGTATTGTGGTTGCCAATGACATCAACTCGCACGAATTCAAATTGACTCGTAAAGACTTGTTCCTGGCTTTGGCCAAAGAAATTCCTACCGAAAAGGAAGGTGAATTAGTCGCTAACCCACACACCATGTGGAATGAAGTGAATGCTGAGTTACCGGCCGTAAAAATTGAAGTTTTGGGTCCTCCGCCTACTTCGGGTACCCGTGATGCATTTGTTGAATTGGCGATGGAAGGTGGTTGTAAAAAATTCCCTTGGATCAAGGAAACCAAATCTGCTGACAAATCAAAATACAAATCAATTTGTCACACCATTCGTGAAGATGGTGCTTACATCGAAGCCGGTGAAAACGACAACCTGATTATCCAGAAATTGCAAAAAAATCCAGATGCTTTGGGTATTTTCGGATTTTCTTTCCTGGATCAAAATTCAGATTTGGTGAAAGGTTCAACTGTTGATGGTGCAGAACCAGAATTTGAAACCATTGCCAGTGGCGAATACCCGGTTTCAAGACCTTTGTTCTTCTACGTCAAGAAAGCCCACGTTTCGGAAATTCCTGGCATGAAAGAATTTTTGAACGAATTCACCAGCGAAAAAGCCATGGGTGAAGAAGGATATCTGACCGACAAAGGTTTGATTCCTTTGGATGCTGACAAGTACATGAAAGTCAAAGAAAATGTCATGAACTTGAAGAATTTAGAATTATAAGAATTGATTACGTTTCAATAATCAAAGTTACCACAGCCGGATTGATTTCCGGTTGTGGTGTTTTTATCAAAGAGATTTGCTTTTGAGAACACAATGAAAATCAGCGCACTGATATTTTTGGTGTTGTTATTTGCCGCTTTCAGTTACTTTATGGCGCGGCAAAAAATCACCACCGCCTACCGACAACACAAATCCAAACACAAGATTCTGACCCTGCCCAAGTATTTTGGCTATGTGGCCGCCTTGTGTTCCTTGTTGCCAGCTTTGCTGGTTTTGTTGTTTTTGCAAATTGTTGAAGAACCCTATATCAACAGCGAAATTTCTACTTTTATCAGTGCTTCCAACATTGAAGCCAATCAGGACCTGGATCTGTATCTGAATGAAATCAAAGGCGCTGATACGCCGGAAAAAGTGGCGGCTTTAAGCGAAGAAAAACAAATGGTTTATCAGCGCTACCATGAAATTGAACAAACCACAGCCCGTACCATCAGCGTGGTGGTGTTGGCCATTTCAATTCTGTTGGCCATTTGGGGCTTAAGGAAGATCAACATCAACACTCCAGCCAGAAAAGTTTTTGAAAAAATCATTGAAGGGATTTTGTTACTGGCAGCTTCGATCGCCATCATGACCACGGTTGGCATTGTGTTTTCAGTGTTGTTTGAATCAACCCGGTTCTTTGGTGAAGTGCCGATTCTGAGCTTTATGTTTGGTACTGAATGGTCACCACAAACCGCCATCCGAGCCGATCAGGTGGGTTCTTCAGCTGCGTTTGGAGCGGTGCCGTTATTTGTTGGTACCATGCTGATTTCTTTTATTGCCTTGCTGGTATCGGTGCCATTAGGACTGATGTCAGCGATTTACCTGTCTGAATATGCCAGCCGTTCAATCCGTTCAGTGGCCAAGCCAGTGTTGGAAATTTTGGCGGGTATTCCAACGGTGGTTTATGGCTTTTTTGCCGCATTGACAGTGGCGCCATTTATTCGTGGGTTGGGTGAATCAATGGGCTTGTCGGTGGCCTCTGAAAGTGCTTTGGCAGCTGGCTTGGTGATGGGCATCATGATCATTCCATTTGTGTCGTCTTTGTCTGATGATGTGCTTTCGGCCGTACCGCAAAGCCTCCGCGAAGGTTCATTGGGATTGGGTGCAACCCGTTCTGAAACCATTGTTAAAGTGCTGATTCCAGCGGCCCTACCAGGTATTGTGGGTGGCGTGTTATTGGCTGCTTCACGCGCTATTGGCGAAACCATGATTGTGGTGATGGCTGCTGGTTTGGCCGCGAACCTAACCGTCAATCCATTGGAAGCAGTGACCACGGTAACGGTGCAAATTGTGACCTTGTTGACCGGAGACCAGGAATTTGACAGTGCCAAAACCCTGGCCGCTTTTGCCTTGGGCTTGATGCTGTTTATCACCACTTTGATACTCAATGTGATTGCCTTGCATGTGGTCAGAAAATACCGAGAACAATATGAATAACACCGATTTAGTTAAAAAAAGCTTGCAGAAACGCTACCTCAAGGAGCGTATTTTCAAAACCATGGGTTTTGTTTCTATAGCCACCGCCATACTGTTCTTGTTAATCCTGTTGACTGACATCATTGGCAAAGCGCTACCAGCTTTTTCACAAACCAACATTGAACTGCAAGTTGAACTCAGTGAAGAACAACTTGGGATTAATGCCAACAGCAGTGAAGATGACATCCGCAATGCCGATTACCGCAAAGTCATACGAGAGGCACTGCTTGGCTTGTTTCCCGATGTGACCAAACGCAAAGAAAAACGTGAATTGTACTCATTGACCAGTATGGGCGCAGAGTTTCAATTGCGCGACACCGTGATTGAAAACCCTGAGTTTTTGGGCACCACCCAAACCATTAACTTCCTGGCTGATGATGATGTGGCCGGTGTGGTCAAAGGCAACATTGACCGTAATTTACCTGAATCTGATCGACGGGTTAAGAATCAGAAACTTGGCTGGATTGAAACACTTGAAGCGAATGGCCAAATCAACACCACTTTCAACTGGCAGTTTTTTTCCAGCGGTGATTCCAGGGAACCTGAAATGGCGGGCATCAAAGGCGCCATCCTGGGATCGTTTTTTACCTTGCTGGTAACACTGGCTTTGTCATTCCCGATTGCGGTGGCCGCGGCGATTTACCTTGAGGAGTTTGCGCCGAAGAACAGGTTCATTGATTTTATCGAAATCAACATCAATAACCTAGCGGCAGTACCTTCAATTGTGTTTGGCTTGTTGGGTTTGGCGGTGTTTATTAACTTTTTCAGCATGCCAAGATCTGCGCCGGTTGTTGGTGGAATTGTGTTGTCATTAATGACCTTGCCGACCATCATCATCGCTTCAAGATCAGCGATTAAAGCGGTACCGCCTTCTTTGCGTGAAGCTGCTTTAGGCCTCGGTGCATCAAAAATGCAAACCGTATTCCATCACGTTTTACCCGCAGCCTTGCCAGGTATTTTGACCGGAACCATCATCGGTATGGCACAGGCCTTGGGTGAAACCGCACCTTTGTTGATGATAGGCATGGTGGCGTTTATCGTTGACATCCCACAATCGGTGGTCGATCCATCAACCGTTCTGCCAATTCAAGTATTCTTATGGGCAGATTCTCCAGAACGTGGATTTTTAGAAAAAACCTCAGCCGCCATCATGGTGTTGCTGTTCTTTTTGATCGCAATGAATGCCATCGCCATTTATCTGCGTAAAAAGTTTGAGAAAAAATGGTAAAGTATTATGAATGAAGCAGTAATGAATGAACTGGCTGAGCCAATTATGAAAAAATCATCAGGTCCTGAAACTGAAGAGTCACTGAACATCGAATACGGTGAAACGGTGGGACAACCTTTTTGTGAACAGGCAAAAATCAAGACCAAAAATGTCAACGTGTTCTATGCAGACAATCAAGCCATCCATGATATCAGTCTCGATATAGGCTCACACGAAGTGATTGCCCTGATTGGTCCATCAGGCTGTGGTAAATCGACCTATTTGCGCACCCTGAATCGTATGAATGACACCATTGATATTTGTCGGGTTGAAGGACAAATCCTGTTGGATGATGAAGACATTTACCACAAAAAACAGGATCCGGTGTTATTGCGTGCTCGCGTGGGTATGGTGTTTCAAAAGCCTAACCCTTTCCCGAAATCGATTTATGACAATGTGGCCTATGGCCCCAGAATTCATGGCTTGACCCGTAACAAAGCGGAGCTGGATGATTTGGTTGAGGCATCATTGACTAAAGCTGGTTTGTTTGACGAAGTCAAGGACCGTTTGCATGCACCGGGTACTGGTTTATCTGGAGGTCAGCAACAAAGGTTGTGTATTGCCCGCACCATAGCAGTACAACCTGAAGTGATTTTGATGGATGAGCCGGCATCGGCTTTGGACCCGATTGCCACCGCCAAGATTGAAGAGTTGATCAATGAATTGAAAGAAAATTTCACCATTGTCATTGTGACCCACTCGATGCAACAGGCAGCCAGGGTGTCACAAAGAACCGCTTATTTCCACATGGGTCGTTTGATTGAAGTGGGTGATACAGACCAGATTTTCACCAACCCGGCACATGAACTGACAGAAAAATACATCACCGGTCGATTCGGTTGAGGAAACAAACTATGGAACAAATTGAATTTGAAAAGCACACATCCAGCGAATACAACGCTGAGTTGGAAGACATCAGAAGCCACTTGTTACAAATGGGTGGTAAAGCAGAAAACCAGTTGCGCATGATCCTCAGCGTGATGCAGGACCGTTCTGCTGACACTGTGGATAAATTATTGGCACATGGTGATGACATCGACCAAATGGAAGTGGATTTGGATCAGGAATGCACCCGCATCATTGCTCGAAGACAACCAGCTGCCAGTGACCTGCGTCTGATTGTGGCCGTAATGAAAAGCATCACAGACATTGAACGCATTGGTGATGAAACCGAGAAAATGGCTCGCATCATGAAAAAATTACTGAAAAAGGATTTTCAAACCAAATACTACAATGAATTAGATCACCTGGGTCGTGAAGTTTTGACCAACCTGTCAGGTTCGTTGAATGCACTGGCACGTTTGGATGCTGAAGAAGCGATTAAAATTGCCCAACGTGATCAGGTGATTGATGCGCATTTTGATGAGCTCAATGGTCACTTGATCAAAAAAATGATCAAAGACCCGAACATGGTTAAGCCTTACCTGAGTTTGAGCCAGTGTGCGCAATCAATGGAACGCATCGGCGACCACGCCAAGAATATTTGTGAATACATCATTTATCTGGTGATTGGTAAAGACGTGCGCCACACCGACATCGATGAAGTTAAAAACAGCTACTTTGAATAAAAATCGCCCCTAATCACGTCATCCTCAGCGAAGTCGAAGGAACTCATGACGCTGGGCTGCGTTCTGTTTAAACCAAAAGCCTCAGTCGGAATTTACCTTTCGGCTGGGTCTTCTCACCAACTCCCCATCACAATTAGGACAAATACCCTGTAAATCATTCTTGGTACAGTCCTTGCAAAACGTACACTCATAACTACAAATAAAAGCTTCATTACTGGCAAGCCCAAGGGCTTTGTTACAGTGATCACATTCAGGTTTCATTTCCAGCATAGGCATTGAAAAGTGTTGAGAAGCACTTATGTTAATCAACTGATTCAAAAGAAAAAAGCCATTGTTATGAAAAACTACCTCGTTACCGGTGCCAACCGAGGCATAGGATTGGAACTGTGTCGACAACTCAAAGCCCAAGGCCATCATGTGATTGCGGTTTGTCGAAGCAGTAGTGAAGAACTCGACCAACTCGGTGTCAATGTTGTGGAAGGCATTGATGTTACCAACCAACAATCGTTACAACAGCTGTGTGATCAACTGGATCAGGACATTGATGTGTTGGTCAATAATGCAGGTATCCTGGCCAGAAATGAACTGGGTGAAATTGATTACATCACTGTCAAGCAACAGTACGAAGTCAATGCCATTGGCCCTTTAATGGTCACCGAAAAGTTGTTACCCAAATTGTCAAAAAGCGCCAAGGTTGCCATCATTACCAGTCGCATGGGTTCGATGGCTGACAATGATTCAGGTGGCTTTTATGGCTACCGGATGAGTAAGGCGGCCGTGAATATGGCCGGAACCAGTTTGGCGATTGACTTAAAACCCAAAAACATTGCGGTTGGCTTGTTTCATCCAGGCTATGTGCAAACCGATATGACTGGACATCAGGGCTTTGTCGATACCACCCATGCAGCTAAGGGCTTACTCGCCAGAATCGACGAATTAACTATGGAAAATACCGGCGGTTTCTGGCATGCTGATGGTGAACAACTGCCTTGGTAGGCACACAATAAAAAGAAAGAGGATTAACCCATGAAAATGATAACAGCCATCATTAAACCCTTTAAACTCGACGATGTTCGTGACGCGCTTGAAGAAGTCGGCGTGCGTGGCATCACCGTCACCGAAGTCAAGGGCTTCGGCCGCCAAAAAGGCCACACCGAACTGTACCGAGGTGCTGAATACGTGGTCGATTTCCTGCCCAAACTCAAAATCGAGATCGCCACCGCCGATGACCAGGTAGAAGCCATCGTAGACACCATCGTTGAAACCGCCAGTAACAACAAAGTCGGCGACGGCAAAATCTTCATCCACGACCTGGAAAAAGTCATCCGAATCCGCACTGGTGAGACGGATGAGGAAGCTTTGTGATGCCAGGGAAAAACAAATGAAAAATAAACAATGGAAGAGTTCAAAGTAGAAATTCCTGAAGATAAACCTGCCCTTTTCAAATTCAAACAGGACGAATTGCCGGGTATTGTTTATGTCAACACCGCTTTATCTGGATTTGAACCAAAACAGGTATTTGCCTGGCATTTAACAGTTTATATCATATTTGAGACTTTGGTAGAAAATGGCATGCCATCTAAAGAAGAACGGAAAGTTGTTGATCCTTTTGGAGATGAAATTGAAAAAAATATCCGTGGTAATCTTGGTAAGCCTAATGCGTTATTTCTTGCAAGGGTGACATGGAATGGCACGCGTGAACTTGTTTTTCGAGTCTTTGACCCCGAAGTAGCGAATGATTATTTACAAAACATCATTGCTTCAAAGGACTATCCCAGAGAATTAAGTTTTCGCATGGAAGAAGATCCTGATTGGAAAGAAACCACATTTTTCCTGCATGAATAATCATTTTTCGTTCCCATGCTCCAGCGTGGGAACGTATATCAAAAAGTTCTGAGCCAAGTTTCACAACGTGAATCAATACAGCTCAATGTGACTTGTAATTATTTAAATTTCTAATGAAATCAAACATATGCATTCCCACGCTGGAGCATGGGAACGAGCCATCACGACACACTTCGACTCCGTGCTATGCTGAGCTTGTCGAAGTGCTCAGTGAGCGATTAATCACCTTTTACAATCATTGATTGACACCAGCCAGCCTTGTGTTAGCATGTGCCCACCTACCACGGGTCCTGAACGCTTTGAAGCAATCGGGTTAAACGGGAAGTTGGTGCGAAGCCAACACTGCCCCCGCAACGGTAAGTATAGTTTTAGATCAAAAACATGCCACTGTGAACATTCATGGGAAGGCTTTTGATTTGGATTATTTAGGCCACTAATGCCTCGGATCAATCCCTATACCAGTCCGGAGACCGACCTGTCGTAGTTACGAGGTCTTTTAAAAGGCCAATATTTAAAACAAACCCTTGTAAGTTTGGATTGCAGGCAAAAATAAATTTGTCATGTTGACCGAGCGAAGCTTGCGGAAATATCTCACAAACCTTGGCTATCATCCAACCATCATGAGATTCTTCCATGCGCTCCGCTTAGTCAGAATGACATGTTTTTTCAAACTATACGAAGGGGTACTTTTTGTTCGGGCGGAACAGGAGTTATGATGAAACTAAAGCCTATTTATGGCGTATGTTTGCTGGCATCAGTGTTGGCAGCGAATGCGCAAACCTCAGAACCTGCTACAGAAAAACTATCCAATCTGATTGTCACCGCAGGATTTCAACCATTTGACGCAGACCAATTTGGCGGTACCACCACGGTGATTTCTGCTGAAGACATTGCTTTGATGCAAGCCACTTATCTGGCCGATGTACTGCGTCAGGTGCCGGGCTTTGCTGTCAATCAATCTGGTGGGCCGGGCACACAAACTCAATTGCGAGTCCGTGGCGCCGAAGCCAACCATGCTTTGGTGTTGGTCGATGGTGTACGGGTCAATGATCCTACAGCCAGTGATGAGTTTTTGTTCAATTATGGTTTGCTGGATAATGTCGAACGCATTGAAATCATTCGCGGACCACAAAGTTCAATTTGGGGTACTGATGCGGTCAGTACCGTGATTAACATCATCACCAAACAAGCCCATGACAACAGTTTGGAAGCTGATATGGAATATGGTTCTTTTGATACCAAAAGACTGGCGTTGAATGGTAGTTTACAGCAAGGTAAATGGTCGGTTCAGGCAGGCATCAATGCCTTGGACAGTGCGGGCAGCAACATCTCCAGACAAGGCTCTGAAGCCGATGGCTTTGAAAATCTGGTCAGTCACTTTAAATGGGGCTATGCCGCTTCAGATACGGTTGATTTGACTTTGTCTTTGAATCACAGCGATGCCATGAATGAGTATGACGGCACTGATTTTACGGTCACTGGTTTACCTGTTGATGATGATTTATGGACCGAAAGAACCCAAAGTTCGGCACAGTTTGCCATTGGTTTTTCACCTGTTGATAGCGCCTGGCAATCAAAAGTGCAATACAACTGGATGCAAACCGATGCAAAGAATTTCATTCATGGGCTGGGTCAAAACAGTGCCACCGATTCTGACAGCCAGGAACTTAAATTCAACAGCAGCTATCAGTTCAATGATAAGCAGAGCTTGTCACTAGCAGTGGATCATCGACAAATTGATTTCAGTCAGCGCGGTGAGGCTTCGCCATTTGGTGATCCCAATCAGAATCAGGACTACAATGTGACTGGTGTAGCACTGGCCTACCGACAGCAAATCACATCACAATTTAATTGGCATGCATCTGCTCGATTGGATGATTTCAATCGTTTTGATGATGTCAGTAATTTCAATGTGGCAGCCAATTATTACTTCAATGATGATTGGCGCATTCGTGGGAGTTTTGCCACTGGCAGCAAAGCACCTTCATTTATTGAGCGTTTTGGCTTTTTTCCAGCCAACTTTATCGGTAATTCAGATTTAAAACCGGAACAATCCGATGCCTTTGAACTGGGTTTGGTTAAAAGTTGGTCGCAAGGGCAATTGGAACTGGTGTATTTCAATCAGGATTTAAGCGATGAAATTGATGGTTTTGTATTCGAGCCTGATTCAGGATTATTCACGGCATCCAATAAGTCGGGTGACAGTGAACGG